>NZ_JBLYIG010000394.1:0-9090 GCF_049222245.1 Nitrospira sp. BLG_2
CCGGGCTCTGGGTGAAAACCGCTGGCCGCTGAGAAAGTCTATGGCTGTTGCTGGTATTACGATTCGTGCGGTCGCTTGTCTCCGATAACGGTTGTCTGATTCGAGGCTTTGCGGCCTCCGTCTTCAAAAAGTGAAAGCGAACCGAACCCCTATATTTATAAGAAGGATATGAAGCCGGTTCTTCATTTTCGCAGTAAATTATGATGTCCGGTTCCCCAGCCTTCAATTGATGAAAAAGGAATGACAACAACTCGCTTGCACCGTTTACACTTTAGTTCCAGCCCCTGCTCACATATCTTGGCAATCAGCTGCCCGCACTCACAGCGGGCTTCCAGCATCTGATAATTTTCCACTGTGCGTGCCTCGGTGATGGTCATGCGGCAATATGGGATAAATTGAGAACGATTATTAATATCTTAATGATACTCTGCTGTCAAGTAGAGTGTTAATATTCCTGAATAGATTGATAGGCCAGAAAGTTTACCGGATGCGCCAGTTCTGTCAGGGAGAGGCCGCGCGAAGAATGGCGTGATTGCCGTCAAGCTCGAATTGAATTATTTGAGAGTCAGGTGAAAGAGGTCACGCTCGCTCGGTAGCATCTTTCAGGAGGGAGGAATCATCACAAGCCTCCGACAACATTTGTATTCCAGCTCGATCCTCATCTCGATAAGACAAGCAAGCAGTTGGCCGCAGAAACCGTGAACCTGTTCCGCCGTGCAAGCTGGCCCAAGATTGCATCATTCATAGCCGCTAACACTTGAGGGGGCATTCACGTCTTGTGGATGACCGGCCGTCCGTTACACTAAAATGTCCACCGAGCGCCAGCTTGCCAGAGCGCCGGAAGGCCGGGATAGATACCCCGTGTGCGGTCCATAATGACGTCTTGGCCGAGCATATTTTTCCCCGTGAAGAAAAAGGTCGTGTTGATCTTCTTCACGTGTTGATTGACAGAAGCGTTGAGCATGCACCAGCCTCTCACGATGCCGCGCTGTCCGTTCGGAGTCGGAATCACGGTGTTGCGGTCGTCCCCAAACTGATCGCTGATGCACTGAGTTTCCACCCGCGCATTAAACGGTCCAAGACTGAAGGCCCGGTTGGCATAGCCGATCCCCGCTGAAATCAAATGTTCTGGAGAGTAGGGAAGGCGATTCCCGCTGGTATTGAAGATTGCCGGCTCGCCGGGCAACAGAGCCGCACCGGTAATAGAACTGTTACGCGCTCCTCTAAAGTCTGCCTGAGCAACCCAGGTATAGTTGATATCAAGAGTGATATCTTCGTCGTCATTTCGTCCGGTCACGGCGTCCAAGATATCCAGCTGTGCGGCAACCTCAGCTCCGCGATGTTGGGTTTTCCCAGCGCTGGTCAAGGTGGCGCCGACACCGCCCGCCACTGATTGGGAGATGATCTGATTGGAGAAATCAATCTGGTAGCCTGTAATGGAATATCCCAGCCACGGGGCCAGGTTTCCTCTTACTCCCAACTCGTAGGTCCAATTCAATTCCGGTCCAAGATCTACAACTTGTCCTGTGCCGGTGATGGCATCGGAAATCTGGGGTGGTGCCATGCCTCGATGGGCTCCGAAAAAGAACGTGTTGTTTTTGAACGGAGAGTAGGTCACTCCTACTCCTGGCAGGACTTCGGTGAAGTTGGTTTTCCCGTAGGTTCCTTGACCGTTATTTGCCAGCCGATTTGTTTGATCATAGCTGATATGTTCGACGCGGAAGCCGGGGGTCACCGTGAATGGGCCGAAGAACATACGTTCTTGCGCGAAGAAGGAATAGGCGTTAGTTGTCCGAAACGTATTTTCTCCTAAACAAGTGGCTCCGGGTACAGAGACGACGCAACTTGAAGGGAGTCCTGTACCTGAGATGGTATTGAGTAGCTGCTTACGGTCCGATTGTTCGAACATATACCGCGCTCCGAAATCAGCTTCACCCTTTATCCCCAACAAGGAGTGGAGATAATGGAACCGTGGCTCGACTCCCCAGACCCAATACTCCCGTTCGTTCGTGAAGCGCGCATTCGCAGGCACGACGCTAAAGGCGGTTGCCGGAAGGTTATTGCCATTTTGTACACCGCCGACAGGATTTCCATTGATGTCTACTCCTTGTTGAGATTGACGAGACCAATCTCGTTGAATGTAGTGCCCAAAAAGGTTGACCGTCGAGGTCAGATTTGCCGTAAACATATGATTCACGGCCACGTGATAGCCGAGCCGCATGAAGTCCATATGATCGTTGGTAAACAGGGTCTGCCGGTCTTCACCGCGGATGGCCCAATCCGCTTGTGTTAGACCCTGGTAGCCGATCCCTGAGTTTTCGCGATAGTAATTGAACTTGGCCAGAATTTGCGTCCTATCGCTTAATTCCTGGACCGTCTTGAGTGTCAAGTCATCCACCTTGGCGCGGATATTGGTAAATCTCGGGGTGTCGGTTTGATAATGGGTATAGTCGACCAGATAGCCGCCTTTCCCCCAGGTGCCGCCGTAATCAAAGTGGGTGTTTAGATAATTCAGGTTGCCGCCCCACACTTGAAAGTGTCCTTCCGGCGTCGTGGGTGGCATGCGGGTAATAAGATTGATGACGCCTCCAATGGTTTGAGGGCCGTAGAGCAGTTGTCCACTGCCTTTCAACACTTCGATTCGATCGAATCGGAAGATCGGAGGAAAGTAATACGACGACGGATCGGCGTACGGCATCAGCATGATCGGCACGCCGTCCTCCATGATATGGACTTTTCGACTGCGAGTCGGATCCAAGCCACGGATACCGATATTGGGCCTGATGCCTAAACCATCTTCGTCCCGCACATGGACACCCGGAACTTCCCTCAGGGTTTCGTTGATCGTGAACCTGTGGTTGTTCTGGATGGACTGGGACGTGATCACCTTTCCCGATCCGGGGATGTGGTCGAGCGCTGTCGGGGCGGTCCCGATAATTTCAGTCAACGGAATTTTCAGCGGTTGTTGTTCCTCCGTTGGATTCTGTGGATCCGTCTCCTCAGCGGGAACTTGCGCTCCTAGTGCGCTTTCGATCGTAACGGAATCTGGTCCGACAACACGATAGGTCAAGCCTGTCCCGGCAAGGAGTAACCGCAACGCGATTTCAGGGGAGTATTGGCCGGCTATAGCCGTAGATTGCTGATCGTGAATGAGATCAGCTCTCACCAAAAAACGGATCGCGCTTTGGTTCTGAAATGCTTCGAGGGCCTGTGCAAGCGGTTGGCGCGGTATATCGAAGGTCACAGCCGCAGGGGGCAGCTCGGCCGAAGTCTCCGCGGTCGCTTTTGGCAGATTCCCAAGTCCTATGAGCAGCAAACCGACTAGAATGAGACATGACACCTTCGTCTGACCCATATACCTCTCCTTTTCCGTCGTGGGCAATAAACAGGAGCGAGCTCTATGTAGAAGGACGAAACGAAGGAGAGGAATTCCCTATCGCTTACGAATAATTTTTACAATCAGTCTCAAAATTAATTAAACGAACTGAGGGGCGGTCCATCTGGGACAGGCGATGGCTTATATAGTCAATGTGTTATCAGGAGACGATGGTGAGGAATGAGGTGAATTGCGTCACTTGAAATGGAAACACATTCTGCAGCATTTTGAGGGCCTGAATGGGATCTTCCAAGGAAAGGCTCCCGGACAAGCGAAGGTCTCCCAAAGAGGCGGTTGCAATCACAATTTTACCAGACCGGTAACGATTCAGCTCTTCAACGATCCTGCTCAACGGCATGTCCGTGAATGAGAACTCACCTTTTCGCCATGCGATGGTTTTGAGAATATCCACTGGTTCCAGTTCACCAATGATGTGATGCTCATCATAGGCAATCCGGTAGCCGACTGGAATATCCCATACATCGTTATCGTGAAGCAGTCGAACGGCGCCTTCGACGACCGTGACTGTGATGTTGTCTGCATGGCGGTCGATGTTGAATGTCGTGCCCACGGCCCGTACGATCCATCCGCCGACCGTGACTTCGAACGGGCGCTCAATATCATGCGCAACCTCAAAGAGCGCTTCCCCTCGTGTGAGAGCCAATGATCGGCGCTGTTCAGATAAATTCACTGAGAAAGCGGACTGTGTGTTCAAAAACACGGTTGATCCATCGGCAAGGGAGACGGACTTTTGCTCGCCAGGTGCAGTCTTGTAATCGCTCAACCAAACGGTGAGCGTGGACCAGAGTAGCGTTGCTGTGAGGACGACAACAAAAGTAGCGGCAATGGCTGACCAATGAGATCGCAGCACAGATGTCAGAGGGTGCGCACGGCGTGGGATGAAATGACCGTGTGGTGATTCATGCTTCTCACGTGTCACCTGGCCGGTTAGTCCATCAAGTGTATGCCAAAACCGCTCAGCATCTTGGAACTGTAGTCGATGGAGTGGGCTTCGCGCACGCCAAGCCTCGAACTCTCGATGCTCCTCGGCAGAGAGGAGGCCGGAATGGACACGCAGAACCCATACATTGGCTTCGTCCCAGACACGCGTGAGCTCGTGGTTGTCCGAAGAGGAATGCGGTGCCGACATATCCGATTGATCGCGTGACAACAAAGGACTGAATGCCAGGAAACTCCTAATGATAGTCGGGAGTGCTGTAGCGACTCAATGGAAAAGTTCCCATCTTCATAACCGACCATCGAAGGTCTCAAAACGTTTCCGGCAGTGGGCGATGGCCTTGCTGAGGTGGTGCTCTACCGTTTTCACGGATATATGGAGCTCCCTGGCTATTTCATCGTAGGTCTTATGTTCGAACTTGAACATGATGAATGTGGCGCGACGCCGAGCTGGTAGTTCGTCGATCGCTTTGAGTACGGCAGCGAGACGTCTCTTCGCGTCGACGGTTGCCTCGACATCCGGAGCGGTCGTCGGCACAGCCAGCGCTTTTTCCAGAGGTTCCGATCGAGGCAATGCTCGATGCTTCTTTCGCAGGTAGTCGATAGCGAGGTTTTTGGCAGTCGTGTAGAGAAAACCCCGTGGATCACGGATCGCTTCTGGGCTGGTAAGTGTGACGATACGTAAGTAGAGCTCTTGCACGAGATCGGCCGCAGCTGAAGGACAGCGTACTCTTCGTGTGAGAAAGTGCAGTAATTCAGTATGTTCGGTTTTGGCAAATTCAACAAGCGAGTCGAGACGGGACGCACTGGCTGCGGGGATACCGTTCATAGCCGAACAGGAGAGGGGAAAATGAGTTACCCCCACATCATCAAAGGAATCAGACATCTCCTGCCTATCTAAGAGGGAGGTTCATTCCCAATCCGACAAATGTCAACACTGTTTCAGAAATCTTCATCCTATGGAAAGACGAGGCGGGTTCGAACTCACCGTAAGCATCGCTATCAGCACAATGACATTGAGCCAATAGATGGCGAGTCACGTGTTTTCTCCGGTAGATTGCTTCCACCGTAGGTGCACGTTAACGAAGCGAATAACTGATCGGCATCACTATCGCTACTTGTGGCTTCCCTAAGGGGTGATCCAGTTTTAGTGGAGAGGCCTTTTTTAGGGTTTCCATTGCATCGTTGTCCAGAATCGACCGGCCGGAGCTTTCTTGTACTTCTACCATCAACACTTGACCGTCGTCTTTAATGACGGCCCTAAGGATCACCTTGCCTTCCCAGCGATTCATTCGAGCCATGACCGGGTAGTTCTTAAGTTCTTCGATCCGTCCGAGCAACGCTCTCATCAGCCATCCATAGTCTGCCTTGGCTGCTGGTGCTGCCTTGAAGGGAGCTGCGGAAGCCACCACTTGTTCGACGCTGTGCTGCAGGACTTGCGCCGGGGTTTCACTCGTCGCTTCGACTAGAGATTGATGGACGACAGAATGGATGGTCGGTTCGACGGACGTGGCAGCTTCGTCTGAGGCGACCTCATTATTCATCGGCGTAGGCTCTTCTTCCGCAACCCTATCCTGGGTCAGGACCGGAGCCATCGTTTCGGTGAGGTCATGAGGTTGGAGGGGTTGTGTAATAATGGTCGAGGCAGTTTGATTCACCGGAGTAACTTCTGTAACGCCCTGGTCGACTTGAGCGAACTGACGTGGGACAACCTCTTGCTGAGCCTGGTCCGAGACTGCTGCCGGCGACACCGATCGAGGCTTCACAAACTTTGGCTTCGGTGGTACAGACGGGGCTGCGGGTCTGACCTCGGCAAGAGGGTCTAATGTTGGTTGGGGTCCCGGCGATTCCATCAGTGCCACGTTCCACTTAAATGAGTCGGATTCAAACGATGGCGTTAATCGAGACATCAGCACAAGGGTACATGCACTCATCATTGCATGGAGAATCACCGAATAAAGCCAACCCCGACGATGCAGATGAGCGTGATTGGAGTAGTTGTAGAAAAAAGAAGTCACGATTTCACCACTTCAAGGCTGACTTGTCCAAAGCCGAGGCCTTTTAACTCATCAATCACCTGGACAAACCGTTCCAAGATCGTCACTTTGTCGGCACGGACAATCACCAATGATTCTCTTGGTTGCCGTTCAAGCACGATTCGCAATCCGTTTTCAGGGACAGCGGAATCGTTTAAGTACATTTGCCCTTGCGAAGTCAGCGTGATGATTACGGGCACATCTTTTCTATCCCCGGCTTCAGTGGATTTGGCCAAATCTACTGGAATCTGACCGGTGGTGATAAAGGTGGCCGTGGTCAACACGATAACCAGCAAGACCAGCATGACGTCAACCAAGGGGATGACGTTGATTTGGTTCAGTTCATCATCCATGTTGATGTTGCGCTTTATAGAGAGTGATCAGTTCGGCGACTCGTCTCCGGAGGGCGTTGTTCATCACCACACAGGGAATAGCCACCAGAAGCCCCACAGCAGTGGCCTTGAGTGCGAGGCTCAGACCCACCATGATGGAGCTGACGGCGATGGTCTTGGAGGTCCCCATGGTGTGAAAGGTCAGCATGATTCCGAGGACTGTTCCTAAAAGTCCGATGTATGGAGCGTTGGCTGCTACTGTCCCGATAACGACCAACCGTTTTGTCAGGGCGATCTCGAAAAGTTGTTGATTAGGATAGTGGGAAGGGTCAATCTGCCGATAAAATTGCCAGCGCTCGACGGCTACCGCTACTGCCCATACGCTTAAGGCGAGCAGCAGGCCGATAATTCCATAATCCACGATCTCTTTCAGTACATCCATAATGATAGTCCTCTACATCTATCTTATTGATAAAGCTTCTCAATAACATCCATTCTTTAGCTCTGTCAATGGGAAAAATTAAGCTTGCTGGCGTCTCTAGTGAGGCGGCCTCCTGTGCCAGCAGGAAGGGCATCGGCATTAAACAAAACAGTGTGTGTTACTGAAATTCGTAACTCGATCGGTATACCATCCTGGTAGACACTGGTTGAACTCTCGCTGTCGCGGGCGATCTGTCCGGAGGGCAGCCGGCAGGCTTCAATGACGGCAGCGAGAGCAGAGCCCATAGAGTTCGAGGCGGTGGGTTTGGATGGTAAAACCATTCCGTGACGCCACTTCTTCCTGAAGACGCTCAATATCGCAGTTCTCGAACTCCACGATCTTTCCGCAGCCGGTGCAAATGAGATGGTCATGGTGGCCCTTATGGGACACATTGTCGTACTGCGTTTGAGTACCGAAGTGTCTGGCTTGGGCTAGACCCGCTTCGCAGAAGAGATTGAGCGTGCGGTAAATCGTCGCGAGCCCCAGGTGCGGATCTTTGCGCGCCAACTGGTGATACATCTCTTCAGCCGTGATGTGTTCCTGCTTGAGAAAGGCGTCGAGGATCAATTCCCGCTGGCGAGTAAATTTGAGCTGATGCTTCCCCAGATGTTCCTTCAAGACTCCCATTTCTTTAGCATGTTTCGACATCATGATGAGATCATCCTCCTAAACCGGGAATTAAAGACGAAACTGAGCGGCTGGTCAAGAGTGCTTCCATCGGACCGTTGTTAATCTCCAAACTCCCTTTGACGGCTGCCTTCTCGGCTGTCTATAGTAAAGCGCCCATGCACAGAGTGAGATCTTGAGAACACCCAATCAGATCACAGTTGATCGTGCTCTTATTCTGTATATTTTGCAGCTTGCAGAACCGTATGGCCAACTGAGCGATGTGAAGTTGCAGCAGCTGTGTTTTTTGTGTGAGCTTCAAACCTTTGCCAAAGGCCTGAAAACGTTCCATTTTGAATTCTTTCGCTTTGCTTACGGCGCCTTCAGTAAAGACCTCGATAACGACTTGACCTCTCTCCGTCGGAAAGGGCGGATCGAGAACTTCACGGTGTCGGATCAGGTGAAGGAGGAAGTGATCCCATTACTCCTGAACGCGATCGACGGGGTGGAGGCCAACGAGAAGGCCAAAGACATTCTCGATGCCGTCGTGGCCGCCTATGGACAACAAGACACCGGTACCATCACGACCTCCGTCGAATTGGTGCAGCTGAGCACACCACAGGACCCTGATCTCAAGATTCCCATTCGAGATATTGTGTTCCATACCACGCTGCTCGTGCCGCATCGGATCGAAGTGCGGGCTGAAGTGGCGTTGTCTCCGGCCATCGCGGCAAAGCTTAACGCCGCAATGGGGTATGACAGCCGACCAGTCATCGATGCTCACAATTGGTAGAGCTCGCCGTACTTCTGTTCCACATAGTTGAGAAAAGGCTCAGGACTTACGGTCGACCCGGTCACGCGTTGCGCGAGATGGGAAGGCGTGAACATGCGGCCCCAACGGTGAATTTTCTGCTCCAGCCACCGGCGCAAGACGATTAACCGACCGGCTGCAATCTCATCCGCCAAATGGGGAATTTCCAACGTGGCCTGCTCGAAGAATTGCACGGAATAAAGGTTGCCCAAGGTATACGTTGGGAAATAACCGAACGCGCCGAACGACCAGTGCACGTCTTGCAGCACTCCTTCCGCGTCGGATGTCGGAACGATTCCCAAGTAGTCCTTCATCTTTTGATTCCAGATCGCCGGCAGGTCGTCGGGCTGGGTCTTGTTCTCCACGAGCGCTTGCTCGATCTCAAACCGCAGCATGATATGGAGATTGTAGGTCAGTTCGTCGGCCTCCACGCGAATCAACGACGGCTTCACGCGATTGATCGCAGCATAGAATTGTTCACTCTCCACGCC
>NZ_JBLYIG010000395.1:0-12352 GCF_049222245.1 Nitrospira sp. BLG_2
ATGCCCAACCCGGAAGGGTATCGAAAGGCGCTCCGCCTCATGAACATGGCGGAAAAGTTCAACCGTCCGATCATCACCTTTATCGACACGCCGGGTGCGTATCCCGGCATCGGCGCCGAGGAGCGTGGGCAAGCGGAAGCCATTGCCCGCAATTTATTTGTGATGTCTCGATTGACCGTGCCGATTATTTCCGTGGTCATCGGAGAAGGAGGAAGCGGAGGCGCCTTAGCCCTCGGTGTCGCAGACCGCGTCCTGATGCTGGAACATTCCGTCTATTCGGTTATTTCCCCTGAAGGTTGTGCCGCTATTCTGTGGGACAACCCTGAAAAGGTTCCCGACGCCGCCTCTGCCTTGAAAATGACCGCCAACGATCTTCATGATCTCGGCGTTATCGACACGATTGTTCCTGAACCGCTGGGCGGCGCTCATCGCGAGCCTCGAGCCGTCTATGACTTGGTCGGAAAGGCACTGACCAACCAATTGTTCGATCTGCTTGACCTGCCTGCCGAACAACTTCTCGCCCGGCGTGATCAGAAATACCGCAAGATGGGTGCCGTCACCGGCCTACTCCCCGTCCAAGTCTGAATCACTTCATCGGTCCTTCAATAATCCCGTCGTGGTGAATCGTCGTCCGATCGCAGAGAGAATTCTGTCTGCCAGTAGAGAGCGAAACGGATCGAGCGCTGCGGATTCGAGGTAGCGGTCGACCGTTCGCGGCAATTTGCGCCACCACGCAAGCGCGGAGGTCCGGGCTTGTTCGACGGCGGCAGCCTCGCTTCTCAGGATGCGGTGAATCTCTTGCTCAAAGAAATTCACATGGACGAGTTCGTCCTCGCGGATCGAAGCCAAATCCGGTCGTAATGCAACGAGTAACGTCGCGAATTCAAGCCCCAGTGACTCATACCCATAGAGCTGAACGGCCAGCGCAGGCCATTGACGTGGCACGGACGGGAGCCGTTCCCGTTCGCGGGGCTGACGACCGATCAGAGTCTCAAATTGCGCCAAATGCTGCTGTTCATCTTCCTCGTGTTTTCGAAGAAAGGCATAGACGTTCGGAGGAACGTCTTGCAAACGCGCCGACCGTACCGTCCAAAGCGCCATCGCCTCGGCTTTGAGAAACCGTTCCAATAGGGCGATCTCGCATTCCGGTGGAAATTGAATGAACGGAGCCTCATCGGACGACATGATGGACTCATAGGACGCAAACCCCCATGAGTTATCCATGCTCTCGTGAAAGGAAAAAGTGAGAAGGGTTGACTGATACGCGTCATCTGTGTACATCTTACGCCTAGCTACTCCATCGGACCGACTAACCAAGCCCAAGGGTTTCGGTTCGGTTACTCCATGAGGCGACACCTATGACATGTCCTACCGGCACCATGCCTCCGGCCATTCAACGCGTTGTTCTCTGTGTGCTCGCCGCGGTCTTGCTCTTGGAGGTCGGCTGTGTCAGTCGACGTACGTACGAAAGGGTCAAGGCGGAGACGTTGGAACAGACTCAAGCATTGGAAGCAATACGAGAAGACGTCAAGGCGCTGGACCGGGAGACCGTGGAATTGCAGGCCTCGAACCGACGAGAAGATGCCGCCGTGTCCGACCTGCGGTCCGCCATTCAGCGGGAAGAAGAACAGTTGCCGGTCATGAGACAGCGGGCGGAGGACACCCTCGCGTCGCTTAAGATACAGGTGGCAACGTTAATGAATCAAAGTTGGCATCTGGCGCGTAAGATTGTAGACATTCGGCAAGAGAGCGATTCCCTGCAAATCAAGGTGGCTCAGTATAAGGAGGAAATGGAATTGGCCGGAGCCCCCATGGTGGCGGCTTCGGATAAGAGCAAACCAGCCATACCGCAGGCCGACATCTCTGAAACGTCTGCGGCTTCCTTATCCCCCAATCAAGATTCCGAGCCGACACAGGTTGCGCAAGCTGACTCTCCGCCCCCAAGCCTTGCGCCTGTCAAGCCATCGGTGTCATCACCATCCGTGAATGTTGATCCGCCCCAAGCAAACGATTCGTGGATTGGGATAATCACCAACTGGTTCTACAAAATCTGGAATTGGTTATTCGGGTAGTGCGTTCTTCCTCCTGATCGAACGAGAGCGACACTTCTTAAGCAGGTTGCGCGGGATGTCTTTGAACCCACGCAGCGGCTGCGTCTCCGGCGTGTCGTCCCGTCGCCAGACACCCGGTGAGCAGATATCCTCCGGTCGGCGCCTCCCAATCCAGCATTTCTCCGGCGCAAAATACTCCAGGGAATGAATGAAGCATCAATCTTGTGTCCAGCGCCTCGAATGAGACTCCACCGGCTGTGCTGATGGCTTCTTCCAATGGGCGTGGGGCCACGAGTTTCAGCGGCAGGGATTTGAGTACTGTGGCCAAGCGAACAGGATCCGTAAACACTGCTTGAGGGACCACCTCGCGGAGGAGGCCCGCTTTGGCCCCCATGATGCCGGCTCGTCGCTTCAGATGCGTCGCCATCGTGCGTTTGCCACGAGGTTGAGAAAGATCATCCGTGAGCCGCCGCAGCGGTCGGTCCGGAACAAGATCGAGCCAGAGCATGGCCTCCCCCTTCGCGGCGATCACATCTCGAACATGGGACGAGACCATATAGATAATGCCGCCTTCCACGCCGTTCGCCGTAATGACAAATTCTCCCATCCGACGAATGGCAGTACCGTCCATGGTGTTCGCGGTGACTTCCACCGTTTTCACGGGATGTCCGGCGAATTTCGTCCGAAAATACTCGCTCCACCGTACGTCAAATCCACAATTGGCCGGCCTCAGCGGTACGATCGGCACCCTCCGTTCAGCCAGGATCTGAACCCACGCGGCATCGGAGCCGAGATGCGGCCAACTACCCCCGCCGAGCGCCAACACGACCGCATGGGCTTGAACGCTCCGCGGTCCTTGTGGACTGGTGAAAAGAAGCTTCTCGTCTTGGTCCCATCCGCGCCATCGATGTTTGACATGGAACTGTACGCCGGCTTTTCTCAACCGGCGCAGCCAGGCGCGCAGGAGCGGAGCGGCTTTCAGGTCAGTAGGAAAGATTCGTCCGGACGTACCGATAAACGTTTTCACGCCAAGCTCATGAGCCCAAGTCCGCAAAGCCGCCGCAGGAAATGATCTGATCGCCGGCTCGATGAGCGCCCGGCGAGAGCCATAGCGAGAAAGAAAGGACTCCATCGGCTCCGAATGCGAGAGATTCAGGCCGCCTTTCCCTGCCAGCAGAAACTTTCGGCCCACCGAGGACATGGCATCGTACAGCTCGACTGAGGCTCCCGCAGTCACCGCCGCTTCCGCGGCCATGAGCCCGGCCGGACCACCGCCGATAACGACGACCATTGCCGTGGAATTCCTATAGTCCGAGACAGTGGTTATGGTTCCTAAAGACATGGTCATACTCACATGAGACTAACCATGTAGGTGTATTCCTTCGCAGGATAGTTCCTTCGTTTGCGCATTGCTACAGAAATACAACCCAGTGAGTGTGCCGGTCTTGCATTATATGTGATTTCGTTCAACTTTCACGTCGTGCATCGAGGCCCGACTATTGCTTGTAGGGGCAAGTCGTATCAGTGATGGCCATCACAATATAATGTACGTATTCTTAATTTTGATCATCATTACGTAACCTATGATTTACACATAGGAGGAATCACGATGCGTGTTCGAGCCATTTATTTTGTGGCGCTTGGCCTGATCGGCTTATTGTCGAGCAGTGTGGAACAAGCTGCAGCAGCCGATGATATCTCACGAAGAAATAACCTGCATGTGCAGCGACCTAACGCTCCCCGTCATCCGGATGATTCATTCAGTCGCATGTTTCCTGGGCTACCATCCTATGCCCCTCAGAACGATGAGGCCCGAGAACAGGCCAAAAAGCTTGGCGTGAAGGAAGGCATTCTAGATGCTAAAGATGTTCTTACTGATCCGGTCCAGTCGATTACGAATCCCAACGTCTTCAGTCCGAACAATGCGGATAATCCGAACATGACGGCAGGTGTCACGTTCTTCGGTCAGTTTTTGGACCATGACCTGACACTCGCATTAAAAGCACCAATCCTTGAACAAACCGACCCAAGACGAACGACCAATTTTCGTACTGCTGAATTCGATCTCGATAGCGTGTACGGGAACGGGCCGGATAGATCTCCTGAACTGTATGACACCAGCAACAGGGACATCAAATTCAAGGTTGAGAAGATTCCCGGATCGGAGGGAGCGTCCCGAAAGGGCGTGGAGCGTTACGACCTTCCGCGTGATCCGAACAACAACGCCATCATTGGGGACGGCCGGAATGATGAGAATGTCGTCATCAGCCAATTTCATCTGGCCATGTTGAAATTTCACAATGCCGTGACCGATCGAGTCCGTAAGGATCCGGCATTCGCCAATCGTTCGGCCAGGGAAGTCTTCAACGAGGCGCAACGCCAAGTGCGCTGGCATTACCAGTGGATCATCGTCAACGAGTTCCTGCCGATGACCATCGGGCAAGGCTTGGTCAACGATCTTCTGCGGAACGGTCCACGTTTTTACGATGTGGCCGACCGCAGCCAAGACGGTGTGTTCCGCAATGCGATTCGTGAGCCGCTGATGCCGGTCGAGTTCGCCGTGGCGGCCTATCGGTTCGGCCATTCACAAGTGAGGCCCAGCTATCGGGTGAACTTCGGTCCCGCTGCGGGCAGCGAGTTCTTCGCCTTCGTCTTCGATAGTTCCGCCGATCCAAACGCACCTGATCCCAATGACATGCGCGGCGGCAAGCGGGCGGCGCGTCGATTCGTCGACTGGCAGACATTCTTCGATTTCAAAGACGGGAACGTGCGTTCCAACAAGGAGATTGATACCAAGCTGTCGACCCCGCTTATGCTGCTTCCGGGGGCACCTGGGATTTCTATTCCTGGCATGCCGAATGACGGTATCCAGTCTCTGGCCTCCCGTAATCTGATGAGGCATGTCAATTTCGGTATTCCCTCGGGGCAGGCCATCGCGCGCGTGATGAATGTCCGTGTCCTGACGGCGGCGCAACTCGCAGAGTTGGCTCCATTCGGCATGGAGAAGAGTACGCCGCTTTGGTATTACATCCTGAAGGAGGCTGAAGTCTTCGAGAGCGGACGGCGGCTGGGACCTGTCGGAGGCCGTATCGTCGGCGAAGTGTTCATCGGCTTATTGCAAGCCGATAAAGATTCCTATCTCTCCGCGAACCGGAACTGGAAACCGACCCTCCCGTCGGCGAAGCGTGGAGATTTCGAGATCACGGATCTCTTAAAGTTTGCCGGCGTCGTTCCCCCGCTGAACTAGATCCTGTCTCGTCTTGACTGTTGGGTGCCCTCGCCAGAGGGTACCCAACTTTTGTACATTCAGAAATGAATATCCCGCGAAGTTACTCTCCGACTGATTCCATATCTTGTCACATTGCAACCGGCACTCCATTCGGCATGTTCCTCGACGGTTTCAACCATGCCTCTCAGTGCTTTACGAGAAGATTCAATACCCGCGATTCAGGGGATGTCTTTACGCATCTCGATCCGCGGCGTAAACGTGGTTGAGAGATTCTTGAAGGTCGCATGGTCGTCGCGCAATCCGGACAGCGATGCTGCTTACAACTACTGTAACGGCGCTCATTGCTCGCCGGGGTCTTTTGGCACGACAGCGGCAGGCGCGTGCGGGAGGGGACCGGAGACCTTGAGCGGCGGCGGAAAAATGAACAGGATGTCGGAGGCGATCGCGTAGACGCGTCCGTCGGGGCCGATCGCCGGCGGCGATTTCCCGCCCCCGACCCAGTCGAAGGATTGGAGGTTTAGCTGCGCGTCCGCGTCTAACGTGACGAACGCGTCTGTCGTCGAAACGAAGATATGCGTGCGCGATGCTGCAGCCGACGCAAAAGACGGCGGAAGCGACATTTGCGACACCAGGATGCCGTCTTTTAGCACCGAGAGCCCATTCGTGCCGGCGACAACAGCGAAGCCGTTCACGGTGCGCGTCGGCGCCCCATAGACGAAGCCCGGGCTGCTGACCGGTGCAAGCTTGTTCTGGTTCGGGCCGGAGAAAATGATTTGCTCGCCGGCGGTGCTGGCGAGCGTGCGCCCTTCCGGCAGGACCATCGGCGGCGACAACAAGGTGCGCTGCGAATCAGTGTCTCGGAACACTTGGGTAAGGCGCGGTTTCGAGCCCGTAACCGAGAAATCCACGATCGTATGACGCTGGTCGCTGACGATGACGTGACTCGCGCCGCCGCCAGCGAAAGTGAAGACCGCGATGCCCGGGAACGGTGGAGGAAACGGAGGAGCAGCAGGCGAACGCTGTGGATTGTAATCGTAACCACCCTGAAGTCCGCAGTAAAGATAAGTTGCGAGGCCCGGTGAAACGCAGGAGAAACCTAGCAGGAGATCGGATGGACTTGGCCCACCACCGGTAATGACGTCGACCCCCGGATGCGGGGCTGCCAGCTGGTCGATCACGACGCCTCCATTGGTCGAAAAACCGATCAGCCTCACGTCGACGCCGTTTTTCACAGTGGGATTTTTATACAGTGCGGGCACGAGAATGATCTCGCGACCGCCGACACTAACGATGTTGGGCGGCGCGGTGGTTGGGGCGCGGAGGCCTTGCGAGGGAAAGGGCGTCCGCGCCAGCAAGGCGCCGGTGGCGTTGAATGCATACAACTTTGATCCGATTTGAGTCTTCTTGAACGACCCAATTTTGGTGATCTTCAACTTGGCGCCGATCACATAAACCCTGCCGTCCGCGCCAATGGCGGGCGAGGCGACGATCGACTCGTCCGCGTCGATATCCCGGCTCCAGAACGGCTTGCCGTCCGCATGCAGAGCGATAAGCTTCCCTTCCTGTGTGCCGAGGTAGACTGTCCCGTCCGGCGCGATGACAGGACCGGCGCCCAGCGCGAACGTGCCGAGGCCGGGAACGCTGAAGGAGCCTCCGGCGGCCGGCTTCGTATCCACATCGGCGAACCCCCGATTGGCGGCATCGCCATGGAAACGTTCCCAGGCGCCAATTGCCGGAGTCGTAGTCTGTACGATCGCGCCACACATCGCGGCGGCCGCAATTCGGACGAGTGGTTGGATCATTTGGATCTCCTTCCTCGGCTTACAAATCGGCGCAAACGAATGCATGTTACCCTGGTGCCGAACGATCCGGCTTCACCCAGGGGCGTATCGGCGACTGTCGTACGCGTTCTCATTGTCGAACCATGCTCAACCATCCAAGCGCGTTCCGAGCGGATTATAAAGCTTGCATATAGTTGTCGAGTATTGGTCAGCCTATCATTACCTACGGATTTCATAATTAAGGTCGATCCTATATAAGATTCGCTCATACATAGCAAGAAGTTTTGCAGCCCTCCGGAGAACGGCACATACCGCACGTTTGGTCAGCCGATTTCGGCGCGCCCTTGCTTCGACACTCCACAGCGACAGTTGTGGTCTGTTCTTGAACAGTGCACGGCGCAGGAGTGCTGATTCGACCGTGCTATGTTCGCTTTTCTCTGTGCGCAGCGGTGGAGGATGATTGTGTCGATCTCGTGTCGGGTTGACGAGTAGAGGGACGTTTAAGCAGGAAACTCCGGAGCGCAACAGCTTGGTTATGCTGTTCGTCCTTGGCGGAATAGAGGAGCGTGACAGGCTTGGTTTTTGCGTGTTTTTTGATCGTAGCGAGAAGTGTCGCCTTCTCTTTCAGTTCAGCATAATAGCGACGCTGAAACTCCGCCCACCGGGCGGGATCGTGGTTGAACCATTTTCGGAGCTCGGTCGAAGGGCCGATATCACGGAGCCAAAGATCGATATGCGCGCTCTCTTTCGACAAGCCTCGCGGCCAGAGGCGATCGACCAGTACCCGGAAGCCATCGGACTTGGCCGCCGGCTCATAGACACGTTTGACGAGAATCTTACCCATAATCGCTAAAGACCGATGGTTTCGATCTGTCGAACTTCCTCCGAGAGCAAGGTAAATCGATCCGATTGCAGGTCCTCTTTCATATGCTGAGGGTTTGTCGTCCCGGTCAACGGCAGCATGCCGACTTGCATCGCAAACCGGAAAATGAGCTGAGCCAGAGTGGCTTCATACCGAACCGCCATCGCCCGGATCTCGGGATTGATGAATACGTCGCGATTTGCGGTCAAGAGCGAGAAGCCTTGATAAATAATGTGCTGCGTCCGGCAAATTTCCCGTACCTCTTTGTCCCACCCGAAGGCTGCATAGCAGCGGTTCTGCACCACCATCGGCTTATGTTTGGCCTTCATGCAGAGCAACGTCAGCTGATCGGCCGTGACGTTGCTGATTCCGATCATCTTCGTCTTGCCGGTCTCGTAGAGGGATTCGATCGCGGACCAGACCTCCCAGTCCTCAGCTCCTAACCCGCGCCGTGAGTAGGGTCCATGCAAGACATACGAATCAAGATACTCCGTATGAAGATGCGCTAAGGAACTGGCGAACGATTGCTGTACCTGCGTGGTGATGTTCGCCCGCGCATCGTACGGCAGACGATGATCCTGACCGTTGAGCGGTGTGAACTTCGTTTGCAAGAACAGTTTGTCGCGGGTGATGCCCTGCTTGGCTAGTTGTAAAAGCGCCTCCCCGACCCGCGCTTCATCATAGTGAACGAGTTGATTGGCCGTATCGATCGCTATGAAGCCAGCTTCCACCGCTTGCAGCACAAGGCTGGTGGTGGCTTCTTTCTTCCAGGCCGTGCCGTACATAAATGAGGGAATCGGGACGTTATTATAGGTGGTCAATGGCATCTGAGTGTCTCCCATGAATTCCTGTACCATACACAGTTCGCGGCAGCGGTCTCAACGTGAGAATTGCTGGCGCCATACGCATCTTCAATCTTCACCTTTATACCGATATACCGACATAACCAATGATAGGGTCAGGTCTTGTTTCTTGCCATATGCACCTGTGTATGGGACAGGCGTCGATCATGGCGCGCCCCCTGAGACTGCAATTTGACGGAGCGATCTCCCATGTGACGTCCCGAGGCAACGCCCGGAACGATATTGTCGAGGACGATACGGATCGCCACGCCTTCTTGGAGTGCCTGGGGAAGGTTGTCCACCGCTTTCACTGGCTCTGCCACGCGTACTGTCTAATGGGCAACCATTATCACCTGGTCATCGAAACCCCCGAGGCAAATCTCTCCCAAGGGATGCGCCAACTCAACGGCATCTACACCCAACGCTATAACCGGCGTCACCGAACGGTGGGCCATGTGTTCCAAGGCCGGTACAAGGCCATCCTGATCCAGAAGGAGAGCCACCTGATGGAAGTCTGTCGGTATGTGGTGCTCAACCCGGTCAGGGCCAAGATCGTCGAGACAGTGGACCAATGGAAATGGAGCAGTTATCGGGGGACTGCTGGCCTCGCCACAGGTCTCCCTTGGATGACCGTGGAGTGGGTGTTACGTCAGTTTGGTCAGGAGAGACAGCACGCCGCCAGGCACTACCGGCGATTTGTCAGAGAAGGGATCAACAGTTCTTCGATTTGGGAGGGTGTACAAGCTCAGGTGTTGTTGGGGACAGAAGACTTTGTCGAGAAGCTGAGAGAGCATGTGAAGGGGTACGAGGCAATCGTGGAGATCCCTCGGAGCCACCGGTATGTGAGCAGACCTCAGCTCACGAAGTTGTTTGAGGGGAAGCGCGCCAAGACCAAGCGAGACATGGCAATTGTTCAGGCGGTCCATCGTTACGGATACAGCCAGAGGGAGGTTGCGGAGATGCTGGGGCTGCACTACGCGACCGTCAGCCGAATCGCACACAGACCGTGATACAAGACACAAGACTTGACTCTATAACACCTCATGGGCATCGGGCTGTATCAGAAACCTGCCGGTTCCTTCCTCCCTTCTATCCTGTACTGACCGCCAAGAGCATAGAAAAAACGACGCAGTTACGTATGACTTCACAAACAGAATGCCTCACAGTGCCCCGTTCTACGTCTCCATCATTTCCAGCCTGGCATCAAATTCATGTCCGCAGGCCGTGCAGCGGATGCAGTCCGATTCGACGACGAATTCGTCGTCGCGGACCCCCATGCCTCCGCAATCCGGACAGCGAGCTAGATGGATCCGCTCATCGTTCACCGTTTCATATTGAGTTCCACGAAGACAATAGATTGGCTTCCCATCAAGTAACCATGGCTTCCCTGCTTTATCGACGACCGGCAGGACGATGTAATGATGATTCACGTATGTTTCAAGGTCCTGCCGGTTCGTGAAACCGTCCTTGATCAACTTGCCCCCCAATGCCTCGTAGAGAGCATGGTCTTTCACGATTGCCTTCGTCGGCCCCATATCTCCCTCCCCTCGTTAAGGTTCAGATCAACCCAGTGATCGCCGTACGCACACCCATCTTCCGAATTCCACCATCTCACCAGGAACCCACCCACAGGCTTGTGCCCACAAGGATCAAGCGACGCCAAACCATTAAGCGGCTCGCCTCCTGATGGTCGGCGGTTGTGGCTGTATGTCGACCGATCCTCCGGTATCTTGCCTTGATGCTTGTCTGTTCTCGTTGCTATTGGAAGAGAGCATGCGTATGCATGCAATCAGCATTATGATTAATGCGCCGATGCTAAGCACAATCCCCCAATATCCCCAGGACATAAGTCACCCTCTCGCGCCATGCGACGCGAGTCCTTCGTGAGGTTGCCGATACTGATCTCGTCCGTGGAATCGCACCAGACGTCTCTGCGTCATCCGGCTTCCGGGCTGTAGATAGATGGCATCCGGCCGTTCTTGCAGGAACGTGGCAGCATACGAGGAGAGGGCCCGTCTGGTGAGGAACGTACACCCGGCAGGTCTAGACCGTTGGAACTGTGCTCCACGGAGGACCATGATCACCACCTCCAAGATGAGGCGGTCGTGAAGTCGTATGAGTAGCCTACGCCTCGGACAATAACAGGTCAAGAGGCTGAATTGCGGAATGCGATGACGAGAAGCCCGCACACTTCTTGATGCATAGACCAGTCTGGCTGAAACAAGTACAATGCCACGGCGTCTTTTACCCAGAGGGAGGGTCGCACATGCGCAACGCGACTGTGTTGCTCAGGGCTTTGGGAGTTCTCGTAGCACCGGGGTTCATTCTTGGTCCCGTTATGTCTGACATCGTGCCGACTGCACAAGCCGAGTCCTTGAACGTGAAACCCGGAGCATGGGAAATGACGGTCACGACGGTTGCATCGGGGATGAAACTCTCTTCGGAAATGACGGCAAAGATGACTCCCCAGCAACGCGCCCACATGGAACAGACGATGAAAGCTCGCGAAGGCAAGCCCCACACGACGACGTTACAATCCTGCCTGACGAGAGAAGATGTCACTCAGGATCGGATCATTAAAGAAATGGAGGATGAAGATGATGATAGTGCGGTGCAATGCAAGGTCAAAGTGATCTCAAAATCTTCGTCAAAATTGGTCGCCGATAAGCTGTGTCCCGGCCCGTCGCCCTCAACGACTCATTTCACGATCGAAGCGAAGACAACCGAGAGTGTTGTGGCAACCGGTGATCGAGAACAGCAGGGATCCGGCAAGATTCGTATGGACATCAAGGGGCGGTGGCTTGGCGCCGGCTGTGAGGGAATTGAAGAGTAGAGACGACCCGGATAACACGGCGGGTGACGAGAGACCGCATGGCCTGATGCAGGTGTTGAAGGCCGGCATCATGTACTTCCTCGTCGCGGTCGGAGCGGAGTTTGTCTTGGAGGTCATTCGCCTCCAGGTGGTGGCGTTGCATGTCGGTGAACGGCTTGCCGAGATGCTGGAGATTCCGAACGTGCTGCTCGCCACCATGATCGGATCGCGATGGGTCGTGGACCTATTTACCTTGCCTCCCCTGCCCGGCATCCGACTCGGTGTTGGGCTTGTGGCCCTCTGCCTCATGCTGATCTCGGAGTGGACAGTCATACAAGCCCTTCAGAGCTTGTCGGTCGAGGGGTACGTCACCACTCAAGACGCTGCCGTTGGAACGATTCCTATCGGCGCGCTTGGTGTGCTGACGGTCATGCCCTTTCTCGTCGGGTATCGATGGGAAGGCTGATGTTATTTGTTATCGGTAGGAGTGAGGATCCAGCCGGACATAACGATTGAACGTATTGAGGAAGAATGATCCATGATCTGCCGTAAGCGGTTTGTGTGCTGTGTCTTAACATTCTTCATCGGTGTCCCGACCGCCGCCATCGCGTCGGAACCTTCCGATCCGGAGTCGGCCATCCGCCGAATGGTGCGCGCCAACGCCGAAAAAGACCTGCCGACCCTTTCACGATTGATGGCGCACGATGCCGATATCGTCAGTTACGCGGTCGCCGGCCGTAAGTACATCGGCTGGACGGAGCTGGAGAACGGAATG
>NZ_JBLYIG010000396.1:0-2892 GCF_049222245.1 Nitrospira sp. BLG_2
AGCCCTTGACGCGAAACATAGCGTCATCGGCATCAACACCGTGAGCATCGGATCGGTCACCCTGAGCATCGTCCACCCCCGCGAAGTCTTCAAGCCACTGATCCTGATGAACGCCAGCGCCGTCATCCTGGCGCACAACCATCCGAGCGGCGATGCGACTCCCAGTCAAGAAGATCGCGCCCTGACCCGGCGCCTCAAAGACAGCGGCGAGCTGCTCGGCATCAGCGTGCTTGATCATGTGGTGCTGGGCGAGGACCGCTACTACAGCTTCGCCGATCACCGAGAACTGTAGGGAGAATGAGTGCTCACCCTCAGTCCCCCACTGTTCTGATACTGGCAGGTGGCTAGCGTTGACGGTCGGGGAAAGTGTTGAGCGGTCTGAAAGGCGTGTTGGGGTTGTACTGATTGATCGGGTTCAGCGGATTGTTCGGGTTGACTTCGTTAATGGGGTTGAAGGGATTGTTTGGGTTGTACCGATTGATCGGATTTGCGGGATTCCCCGGATCGACGCTGTTGATGGGGTTGAAGGGATTGCTGGGATCCACCGAATTGATCGGGTTCAGGGGATTGTCAGGGCGCAGTTGATTGATCGGATTGAAGATGTTGTAGTCCCGCTCGTACTTCTCGTCGAAGCCGAACTCAGCGGAGGTGGGAATGGCGGATAGGAGGAAACCGAAAATCCAAACGATGAGCATGGCTAGACCCACTTTGATCTCCCAAGTACTCGATTTAACTTACCCCTTTCCAAGACCGAAGATCAAACTACGTTATAGGGCGAGGCTTGAATCGGTTACTGAGCACGTACCTTGGTAGTATTAGTCTGCAGAGCAACAATCCTTTCGCCCTTGTTGTATGCGTCGGACTCTGCTTTTTCTAACCAAATGCGGCCGACACCGGTGCAAGATGGAGTCCCGCATATAAGTGCGCTTGTCGGATGTCCAAGAGGTTGCACACTCCTGACATAGTTGCGTTTCTACCCGCCACGGCCGGGCGGCTTCACCCCGCAGTTACTGCAACGAATGAGGGCCATTTCATTGTCTCCATATTCGGCTTATTGAATGTCGATCCGCACAGCTTGTGCGAGGTTCAAGTCCTGCAACGCCTGTCTGAGTTCGGTTTGGAACGCTGTAACCTGGTCCGCTTCCAACTCTACGGTGAAGTCCAAGCCAAGCCGCAAGTCCGATCCACTGCGAAGCTTGGGCAGGAGCTTGGTACCCAGGCGGTTCCAGACTTCTGGAGGAATTGAGCCGGTAATGTGCAATGTCTTCTTAGCCGCTGTTATTGTTGGGCTTGGTGCTTCTGGCTCTGGAATGATCGGCGCAGGTTGGACAATAACAGCCTGGCCACCTGTACTAGGGACTTGAGGTTGTGTTTTCAGAGCCTTGGCTCTTGACCTGAGAATCAAATAGACATCGGCGTCGAAGGCCACTTCATCAGCGGGGAGCATTTCTTCAAACCATAGCCTCGTATAGGCTCCACCAGCATGTTGTCCTGAAGCTAGACCGAAATCGCCGCGTGTAACAAATTCTGGAATACTGCGTCGGAGGTAGACATCAGGATCAATCAACCGTTCCATTGAACCGTTCAAGAATGCCTGGCGAAGACTCACGAGGGGCCACGCGCCAGATTCCTTAAAGGCCTCTGGCCATTTCCTTTCCAAGTAACTTGCGCCCGGCGATTCGTTGAGGAGTGCTTGGGATTTCAGCGTAGTGAGAACACGTCCGCACAGCGTTTCTGTGTTGCTCGCATGTCCTGCCCCTAGGTCAATCACCCTTAGACCATCCGCTTCCTTATTATCCGCGAGTACCACATAGCGGTAACTTGCCCAGACTTCGTCTCTGGCGGCATCCTCCGCTTCGAGCACCTTAGCGGTCACATCTGAGCGATCAGCGCGGTCAAAATCGCCGGCAAGAATGCCGTCGGCAAGGTCCTTCTCGACGCGTTTCCAAGCAAGCCAGAGCTCAAGCTTGTCTTTCAAATCACGACTTGGCTTCCGGGCACACCAAATCAATGAGCCAGGGTACAAGCGAGGGGATTTGCCGCGCTGCTTGGTCCATTCGGCAATCGTATTTCGGAGTGCACCGTTGCCGCGCCATTCCGATTCGGGGTCGAGAATCACGAGGGTGAGGCGCGGGGTATCTTGGATGGCTGTCCCATCTTCTGGGAACATTACGCACGGTAAAGAAGCGCCTCGCTCGAATTCCTTTCTGACTACCATTAAGCCAGCCTTCCGTACTTCCTCATCATCCAGTGAAGCACGTCGGTCGCTGACGACCTTTTTCAGGGTCGGTTTGTAACCAAAGCGGAAGCCATCATGTCCGACTTTCCTGATGTAATAGCCTTTAGACTCCAGTGCCGTTGCCGCATTGTCGAAAGATGTAGTCTCCGTATCTGGCTCGCCTAAGGCAAACCGGAGCTCGGGAAGATGCGCGATCTTGTCGCCCTGACCTCCCGATGATTCAAAAAGGATGGCGGTGCCAACACGAATGTGAAGATCGCGGAGAGCGCCCTTTGCATTCACATCAAGCGCCTTGGCATGACTGTGCTCATTCGTCAAATCAGTCTCGATTGCCGGAAGGAGGCGCATCTCTCCCAACTGACCCAAGATCACAGCACGAAATTCAGGGACCTCGAGCGGAGCCGATCCGAGGGTGATGAGCGGTTCTCGCCGCGCACGTTGATACCCGTCACGGTAGGCCCAGGATATCCATTGTGCCAGCATCGCGAGGGTGCCGCGTGTCTGCTGATACTGGGGAAGTGCCTGCCACTTCCGCTGAAAGACGGAGAGTGTGGCCGGATGAAACGGATAGCAGGCTTCAAACCGGTTGCGTAGAAAATCACGAGACTTCGCATCCGTGGTGGCCGTATCGACGGCAGTCCATTCTGAAGGCA
>NZ_JBLYIG010000397.1:0-2073 GCF_049222245.1 Nitrospira sp. BLG_2
CTGGAAGAAATCCGTCGCATGGGTGGCGTCGACTTGGTCATAGCGGAAACACCGGGCGATCGAGAAATACTTCCCGGGAATGCTTGGCGAGGCGGCAAGCGTTCGAGCCGAAACCGCCGTGCCCTGACTCCGCAACACCAACCGTTTCGCCCGATGCACATCAAACGAATAGCCCCAGCCCGTGGAACCGGTCTCCGCGCCGTTCTCATGCACCTCGGCGACACGCGACAAGAACGGCTCGTCCACGGCGATGGTATGGCTTGGCTCCTTGACGAAATAGACATCATGAATGTCACGGGCCGGATGGAATTGCGGCATGAACAGGGCATCCATATCCCAGAATTCCGTTTCGACGAGCGCCCCCCGCATCTCTTGGAATCCCATGCTCACGAGTTTGGCTTTGACCGTATCGAGAAATTCTCGATAGGGATGTTTCTTTCCGATTCCGATACGAGGCGGGCGCAGACTGATCGTGTACTTTCTAAATCGTTTCTGGCGCCAACTCCCATCCTTCAACAGGTCGGGAGTCAACTGCGAGACTTCTTCAGCAATTCCTTGCCTCAGCAGCTGTGCCGCCGCCCCCCCCCCGTCGGGCGACAACATGAATGAGCGGGTCACACGATCGTCCACCCTGAATGGCTCTTTGGCATTGCCACGTTTCACGGCAAAGTCTTCAATGACCTGCCGATGGGCTTCCGTGAAGCTCTTCAGCTCCTTCGGCGAATCATGTATTTCTCCCAGGATGGTTCGGAGTGCCTCGGCCGTCGGACTCTGCCGCCCGGTCGTTTCGATGCAACCTCCTTGGATGATCAGGACCACCCCTTCCTTCTTGAGTCGCCCGACGGCCTTGCTCACATCGGACGGGTCCAGCCCTTCTTGCGACTGAAGGTCGGGGATGGTCAGCCTTTTCCCGGTACCGGTGGCTTCCCGCGCAGCCGCCAAGACTCGTTCGATAGGCGAGGCGGTTTGGTAATACTCCATCCCGATCTTCGTCAACGAGACTATGGGAGTCACGGTTTCCGTCTGCACCGTGATGAGAGATTTGGCCAATAACCACTCGACTGCCATGCTGAGTTGGGAAGGCTCTAATTCAGCGGCCGCGGCCAACTGCTCGCCGTCCAGAGCCGCTCCAGGCGGACGAGCGCCAAACGTCGTGAGGACTTTGATTTCGAGAGGATGAAGGCTGTCGATGACTGCCGAAATGTCCACCCTAATGGCCTATCGATTGACCGCTGCGCGGGACTTCTGTGGAACAACCGTCTCTGCGGCGGCTCGCATGGCCGCGATCGTGGCCGTATAGTCATGTTCGGAAAAAATAGCGGACCCTGCCACGAGAGCCGTTGCGCCGGCGGCTACGATTTCCCTGGCATTATCGACCTTCACACCGCCATCCACTTCGAGCAATGCATGGCTGTTGATTGCATCCAACATGACCCGCGCCTGGGCGATTTTCTTGAACACCGCTGGGATGAATGTCTGCCCCCCAAACCCTGGATTCACGGACATGATCAATACGAGATCGACATCTCCCATGATCTCTTGAAGCAGCGAGATTGGCGTGGCCGGATTCAACGTGACTCCGGCCTTGACTCCTCGTTCCCGAATGGATTGAATCGTTCGATGGAGGTGCGGACAGGCCTCGACGTGGACGGTCAGATAATCGGCGCCCGCTTCAGCAAACTCAGGGATGAACGCATCGGCGTTGGTGATCATTAAATGAACGTCAAGGGGCAGTTTGGTGACTTTTTTCAGACTTTCGACGATGGGTGGCCCAACCGTCAGGTTCGGCACGAAATGACCGTCCATGACATCCACATGAAGCAGGTCTGCCCCCGCCCGCTCCACCGCTGCCACCTCATCGGCCAATCGTGCGAAATCGGCGGAAAGAATCGAAGGCGCAATATGAATCGGATGACCCATTACCCCCCCTTTTTCCGAAGACGGGCGGCATAAAAACCATCCATCCCGCATTCGTTACCCATGGTGGAGAGCGCGCCGCAGATGGTCACAAAGGGGAGAGCACCGGGCGGAAGCCACGGCGCCACAGACTCACGCATCCATCCAGGATAGGCT
>NZ_JBLYIG010000398.1:0-2301 GCF_049222245.1 Nitrospira sp. BLG_2
GGGCTCTCGGTGTGATCCACTAGCGGGCTTCAAACGTGTCCCTCCAGTTATCCTCAACACGGTTGACATGGCCATTGCGACTGTCGGAAAGTACGGAGTAACTCATATCTACAGTTAAAACTCTCGCCATGAGGATAGAGAAAGGAGTGGGGTGTGGAACAGAGGTATGCAATCACCGTGAAGTTCCTGGTCGATGCTGATTCAGCGGAAGATGCTGAGGAAATGGTCGAAACCGCCTGTGAAAAGGCGTCGGCCTCATTCCCGGAAATGAGTTATGAAGGAATTGAGGATATTGAGGAGGAAGAAGAAGAGTAGTCGGCATTCGTTCACCGCAAGAATCCTGTAATTCACTCGGCCAATCCTACAATGGGCGACGAATCACGATCGATCTTACCTGAGAAGGAAGTCGCTATCCTTGCAGGCGGATGCTTTTGGTGCCTTGAGGCGGTGTATGACCAGGTGCGCGGAGTTGAATCCGTCGAGTCAGGCTATATCGGGGGAACCGTTGAAGATCCGACGTATGAGGCAGTGTGCAGCGGGCAAACCGGCCATGCGGAAGCCGTTCGAATAACCTTCGACCCCCAGGCCATCTCCTACAAAGAGCTCCTCGAAATCTTTTTTGTCATTCACGATCCCACCACGCTCAATCGACAAGGAAATGACCAAGGTACGCAATATCGTTCGGCGATTTTTTACACTAGTTCGCCGCAGCAACAGATAGCCGAAAACGTCATCAATAGTCTGAATGACCAGAAGGTGTACGACGCTCCTCTCGTCACGCAGGTCATACCGGCTGGACGATGGTATGAGGCGGAGCCCTATCATCAGGAATATTTTGTTCGGAATCCCTTCCAAGGTTATTGCCAATTTGTGGTGAGTCCAAAAGTCGCCAAGTTTAGAAAACAGTTCTCTCACCGGCTAAAAACGTAGGCAGTCCCGCTATCGAGGGAACAATCCAACCAAGATCTCTCGTAGCGTCCCAAAGGCCGCCGGCGTTTGAAATACCTGACGGGTTTGTACGATGACCTCGGCATGCACAGGACAAAAAGGCCATTCACCGGAGGGATTGCCCTGGACTTGGGCAAGGATGGAGCCGTCTGTGTCGGTATTCGGTGAGCGAACGACGATGAGAGGACTATTGGGATCAAGTAGACAGGTATTGTCCTGAGCCCCCTCACTTGTGGCGGAGTCACGAATCTGAACCTGCTGTTGTCCATTCGAGGACACGGTATCTCCATCCCGAATATGGCCGGTTGGCGCCAAGGAATACAACACCAGCGGAGCTACCAGAATGATGATCACCGCTGCGGCGATCGACCAGAGCGGCGGTTCGGCACGGGCTTGATCAGGAGGCGACGGCATTTGTTCACAGGCCTCTTTTCAGGCATTGTACCGCATGCCGATGTTTTTTCCTTTTCAGGTACACAAGGGCCCTGTGGAGCCATCGTTCCTACCAAGTGGCGGGTACCTAGCAAGCGATGGTGTTGAAAGAGTTGTTCGGCTGACTACAGAAGTTAGCGAGAGCCGTTACCATCGCAGGAATGATCGATCCTGTCTTAGGCCCGTCATCTCGCCACAATGTCAAAAGACTAGAACCTATCTCAAAATCGATTTACAAAGACGGAGCGCCTTCATGTGATGAATAGCGATATCGCAAATATGCAGAATCCTTGGAAATATTGAAGTCATGGCTCTGGCCGTCACGGAACTGCTGCTCAATCACGGGCCGCTTTTCAATTTTGAGATAGGTTCTACGCTTTCCTCGGATGGACTTGTGCTGCAACCACAAAAGTTTTCTTTCCTGAGCTTTGATGATTCTCAGCCAAGTGTGGAGAGAGTCGAGCAGGACAAACCCGGGTCACCCAAGCCGTAGAAGACAGTCAATCTAGTCTATGTCCCACGGCCGAAGTTGTGCGTCTCAGCTTCTTGAACAGGACGACTATCTCTTGCCGCTTTGGTCGCAACAGACTCTGCAAAATACCATGCTGTGAAGGAGCAACTGCCGTGGCCGGTTCGAAATACACCTCCGTTCGCTGTGGTGCAATGGGCTGCAGCGGAGTTGATCGACCATCGAACTTATCTCCAATTCCGGGGTCCGGCGCATAACCTGTCTCCGAACGATAGTTGCCCAGTATGAGATGCAGCTCGTCGCCGTGAACGAACATCCCGCCTGAGGTGACGAACAGTACTTTGTCAATAAGTGTGTCCTTCTGACGGGCTTGATAAAAGGTGACGATCTCCTCGGATGTCGCCTTTCTCAAACCTTCCGCAAAGTACGGAGCAAAGAAGCTGATTTCTGCT
>NZ_JBLYIG010000399.1:0-3934 GCF_049222245.1 Nitrospira sp. BLG_2
GAAACGCTCGGCCATAAAAGGATTGCCATCCATCCGGTTTCTACGGACTGCCCGGCGGTCACGGCATCGGCATACTTCAATATGACGGCTAAGGGCCATCCGATGGCGGAGAGATATGGCACCAAGGAGGCCAGACCTGTGGCCACTCCCAGAAGGAACCAATAGGGGACATCGGTTAATGCCCAGCCTACTGCATACAACACAGCGGTGATGACCGCGATGAGGAAACGTTCGAAGAAAAAGCCTCGCACGGCTATATCCATTCGGCGCAACACATGCAGAGTATGCGGTCGATGCGCAATAGGTATCAGGGGAACGACGGTCCGACTCATGCTCTCAAAATGCCAGGCAAAGAAGAAAAAGTAGATTGGGATCAAGATCATATAGAAGGCGGCATTGACCGTGATCCCCAGCAGCTGTCCCAGCAGGCCGAAGGCATGACCAGTCCCCAAGAGAATAGGCTGGAGCGTCGTGAGCGGGTCGTTAGTCAGACGTCCGAGGAGATCTCCAAAACTTAACGACCAGCCGCTGAATAGAGGTTCATAACGTTCTGAGATATTGCGCGCGTAGACCGGAATCTTCTGTATGAGTGACTGGGCTTGCTCCATCAAAAGGGGCACGAGCCACAGCCCAATACCAATGCCGGCGAGAGCCAAGATAAACATAAGAACTCCCACCGTGACGGGACGTGGAATCGACCAGCGCGTGAAAGAATGACCGACGAATGGATTGACCAGATAGGCGAATAAGAGCGCAATAAATACAGGAAAGAACACGCTGTTTAATTCAAAAAGGAACCAGACCAACCCGGCGATGACGCCGAGGATGAACAGGTCGCGAATGGGCTGGATTTCCCACAGGTGCCGGTCGATCCCTGGCTTGTCACGCATAGGTTCGTCTGTTGGCGAGGATGTCGTCGCTGTCACGGTTTTGGACGCAGGAGGAAGTGAACTCATCGAATCATTGTGTCTCCACGCGCAATAGTGACGTCGGATCGTATCCCTTTTATGCCATCGCGAACGGTCAGTACCAAATCCATCGAAACGATGATGAGAAGGAAGAAAGAAGAGAATGAAAACTGCATTGAGATTGAGCTATTGAGATAAGCCGACATCATTTCTTCAGGTGCCTACAACTCTACTATCATCAACCATCAACAGCCAGGTAGCAGTTGTAGAGTTCTCGGATAACATGCCACCGGAATATACAGGAGTGTGCTTGCCTAAACAATGCAAGTGAGGTGCCTAGTATGTGAGCAGTCCTTCTGATAGGCATCAATCACTGGGTCTTTATGAACCGCTCTTTCATGGAAGACTTGTCTCATGACAGACATCTTGTCCGAGCATGTCTGGGGAGAGTCCTTTTATTTTTCCTTTGCCTTTCTTTTCTCGTGCTATTGGACAAGCATCCCGCGATAGCTTGAAGGGCGGTCTTTAGGTTGAAATACCAGAAGGAAAAATGAAAGGCACCAGGCGGCCTATGTTTTGCAGAAGTGCTTTTATAGAGAGTCTCCGGTTTACCGGTTTAAATGTGAGCGGAGCGAGTACATGACAAAGAGATATGCAGATAGCACGTCAATCACTATCCGACTGATACACCTTCCCACAATGGGGTGTGGGATCGTCATGCTGATGTTTTTGGTGTTTGTTGGCGTAGGGAGCCTGGCCCATGCCGAGGAGCAATCGGTGAAGATCTCGAATTCCACGGATATGATCGGCAAACTCGTGAAAAATTCTGATGGGAAGAATCTCGGAAAGATCAAGGACTTGATAATTAACTGGCGGAACGACGGTTACATTGAATATGCCGTGCTGTCGTTCGGTGGATTTTTTGGATTAGGAGATGAATATGTTGCCGTCCCGGGGGAAGCATTAGCGCTGAGCGATAACAAGGAACACTTCGTGCTGGATACGACGGAAGAACATCTTAAAGTTGTCCATGGGTTTGTGGCGCATCACTTTTACGACCGCTCGTCGGTTGTCGCCCAGCGAGGTGATCGGTCGACTGCCGCTCCATCCGCCCACATGAGGACGGGCGACACCGGGTCTGATTTGAATGTATCGGTCGCCAGGTCGTTTGGTATGCCGAATGCCACGGAAGCGGAGTTCCACAGATGACAGATGGATGTCATGACGATACGCCGGAGACGGTTGAAGATATGGTTTCAAAGCATGCCGTTGTGAAAGATGAGACGAAATGGTTGGCAGAGGTACACCATTCACAATTAAGGAGGCGCCGGATCATGCAGCCGGTTCGAATCATAGTCAGTATTACAGTGATAACTCTATTGAGCTTCGTTGTCCACTGGACACAGGCTCATGCACTGCTTCGCGAAGACAAACAACTGGTGGGAGCGACAAAGGCAAGTGACCTAATCGGCAAGGAAGTGACGAATCTGCAGGGGAAGAACTTAGGTGAGATCAAAGACTTGGTCATCAATTGGAGAAGTGGGGGTTATATCGAATATGCCGTTCTCTCCTTCGGTGGATTTCTGGGCCTCGGCGATAAGTACTTTGCAGTGCCGTGGGAAGTTATGGCGTTGAGCGGCGACAAGGAACAATTCATCCTCAATGTGAAAGAGGAGCGCCTGAAAAATGCGCCAGGGTTCGACAAAGACAATTGGCCTGATATGTCGCGTCCAGAGTGGGCCCTAGTAGTCTATCAGTTCTATGGATTGGACCCCACTCACTCGAAGCCTGTCGACCGATCCAAGTCCGCCGAAGCGTCTCAAACAATGAGCGGTGACGTCCCTGATTTCACCAATGCAGTGCGCGAGGCGCTGAATCACGCCATGGAAGCGGAATCGGCGGGAAAGAAGGGCAAGTCGGATGCATTGGTAAACCATGCCAAGAAGTCGCTCGATTCGGCCAAGCGCGCGCAGCGGAGCGGTCATAACGAACGTCTCAATGAAGGGGTCTATGCGTTGGGCGAAGCCATCGAACATGGAGAGAAACAACAAACCGCCGATGCGACCGAACACATGATGCACGCCATTATGAAGCTCTCGCAATCGGCCGAGCTACAGATACCGGACGGCATTGCGACCGGTCGATCAATCACTAACTGAACGTTCGGAAGTCCATATTTCACTATTGATAACACACAGATGGAGGTCGCTATGAAGAAGGAGAGTAACCGATTGTGCCGTACGAGGCTCATTGCCGCGATTGCCGCAATAGTGCTCACACCGGTTTGGGTCTTCGCCGAGGGAAGTCGCACCCCAGGCCACGGTGACGCGATGTCCGACCCGAGCATGAATCAGCCGTCATCTTTTGAAGAAAGAGCAACCGATATGACTGGCGGCCGAGAGGGGATCGTCGGGAAATATGACGTTGTGCCTGTGCGTCATGGGGAGTTAGTCGACGAAAAGGGAGTGCACTTGGATCAAACCGTGAAAAATAAGAAAGGAGAGACACTCGGCACCATCGAGAAGTTACTGAAAGACACCAAAACGGGAAAGATCGAGTATGCGGTGCTTGAGTTGGAAGAGACCAAGTATCAGCTGCCCCTCCAATGGTATCAGTTCAAACAGGAAAAAGGCCATCTGACATTGAATGCCTCTCCAAAAGATTTGCATCCCATCACGAGTTCTGTCTATTCCAAAGATATGTCACCGGACGTCTCCCAGTACATGAACGACATCAATAAGGTCCGCGAGCAACCGAAGGCAAAGGGCGAAGGTCCGGGTGCCCCAGGCGTTCCGTTTGAATCCGTGGGTGGCTTTGGCTCATCAGGCCCTCCACCCGGTCCGGCTCCGGGTTATGAAGGCGACAATCCGAGCAGCAAACGATAAAAAGGTCGAGCGAGGCGTCTGTGCGACGCCTCGCTTTTGTGCTGCTCTCCGAGAAGAGGTGTTCCATGAAAGGCACTGTTGGGTTCTGGCTCGGATGTGCGCTCCTCTCGATTGTCGTGAGAGGGTGTAACCGGTATCAGG
>NZ_JBLYIG010000400.1:0-3326 GCF_049222245.1 Nitrospira sp. BLG_2
ACTCCACCCGAGTGCACTCCAATTACGCCGTAGTACAATAGGAAATCGATAACCTTTTCAATTTTGTTCTTATCAGTACCCGCAGCCTTTATGAGTTTCGTAAGCTCCTCCTGCGACATCGAGGTCGGGGCATCTAAGAAATAGTACAAGAGATCCTCTGCCTCTGGGAACACGTCATTGAGCTCGCGATCCAGCTCACTCAAGAGGTCCTGGGAATACGCTCTTAGTCCCTTCTCAATATCGCTCTCCTCAATTTTCGTGTGATTGAAGTTAGTAGCAAAGCCGCGACAGTGATTGAAAATTTTCAGCAAATTTCTAGGCCTCATCAGTGACCGTTCGATGAAGTAGTTTGACGACTCTTCACCGCGGTAGTGATAGACACATACATCTGGCCAAAGGGCAGTAAAGCGCGCGCCCTCGACCTTTGAATCTAGTCCGGAAACCAACCTTAACCTCAGCATTTCTCGAAGAAGGTCTGGATCAGTCCAATCTAGGGTGGCTCGCATTTCCTTTCCGTAGTCAGCGCTACTCTTCATCAGATGATCATAGACGTCGTTTCGGACAAACACGACGCAGTGGAACTGATGGCCCCGTTTGCGCATCTCACGCTCAACCTTTCGTCCTGCATCTACCAAGCAACGAAGAACAATTGCGTCGATGACATCAACTCCATGGGTACTCCATCCTTTGTCCAGGTTATCAAACAGTATCCACACGCCTCCCTTCTTCTCCAAGTAGCCAGATATCTGATTGAGTAGCGCCCGTATGTCATGGCTATAAAGTAGCCCTGTAACCTGTTCCGCGGTTAGACGTTGAGATTCCGACTGGCCGTACTGAGCCTGATACTTTCGCGCGATTTTGTTGGACAGTGCCAAAAGCCGTTCCGAGAAATCGCCTTCCACAGAGAAATCATCCACTCTGTACGCCCGCGTCAACTCTAGGTATAGATCATGAATCTCATGATTGAATTTATATGTATGCTGATCTTTCTCCAACAGCTTATAGGCCACCTCAAGAAGGATTAAATACTCCCAAAATGCTGTAATGAGATGTTGGCGCGCACCCGCAGATAGATACGCAAGGATTTCCTCCTTCAGTTTTATAAGCTGATATCCTTCGGGCTTTAGATCGACGACTATGTTCCGTTTGTCTGCACGAATCTTATCTCGTACTTGAATAAACAGAGCCGTTTTTCCAGACCCCTTCCGACCAACAACGAGATTAACTTCGCCTCTCAGTGCCCGCTGATATTGATCCGTCTTTAGGTAGTATCTTTCAAGCGTCGTCATCTCGTTCTCGGCAGTTGGATCGCCAATTTTCAATGATGCCAACAGTGAAGAACGGTCAACAATTGATGGCTCCGCCATTGTAAAATGGCTAACAATTGCTGGACAAAAGTCCGCTACAAAAGCGGGAATGTCGTCCAGTTGCATAAATGTCTTGGTCGTGTCTCGAATGTCTAGCGGCGCTTGATAATCCGCGCCCGCTAGTAACAGTCGTGGCTTGGACATGCCATCGGCGAGACCAGCTACAAACAGCGCTCTGATATTGTGAACGTTCGAGCCAACGATCGTTTGGTCTTGAAGTGGAATAACTATCCCTGACGACACGGCAACTTGCCGAACCGCATCTACTGCTGAAAGACGTGAGTCCTCACCGGGATTGAAGCTTCTATATTTGAAACCCGTTTTCTTTACACGTGAAACCAATAGACCCACCGCCTCATCACGCGTGGGGGGGTTCAACAATGTAGATTGGTGCAAGGTGATCCAGCACAGTGCCGAATGGCAAAGGTGCATTGTCAATATGTGCAGCCAATCTTTGCTTCAGTTCATCAGCATTGACGTATTCAAAATAGCCCAACGTATCAAAAATTCCGGCATGTTTCGCGAGATCCTTATCACCGACGGTGTCACTGTGCCGAACAAGAAATGCTCGCTTCCGCCGTCCAATAGCGAATCCCACTTCATAGACCACGTTCGCATTCAAGTAAGTAATGTCAGCAACTATGAACGGCGACTCATCAATCTTTTCGAGGATTGGGGAAATCAGCGGTGCGCCTGGCACGTCATTGTATTCCCATGGTTCATACTTTTCTGGAAGAGGAAGTGCATTTGCTCGTCTCACCGCGTCAAGAATCATAGCCGAGAGAGCCCCATCTCGTGACGGGTAAGCTACAAATATTGGAGAAGTTCCCGACATTGGCTTGACAGTCCCCTACAAGAAACGGTGGCGACCGATTTCTCTATTTTATCTACATACATTAGATTCATGGGCAATTCTTGCCCCAGTCATCATGAATCAACGATGCATACTTTGATTGTCCGGTTAGCATAGATATTCCGATTCGCAACAACACAACAGTTGATGTTGCCGGTTTGTCAATTCCAAGTTGCAGCGCAGCCGGCTTCTCGCTCACCCGACTGCTTGTTTTCTGGCGATAAGTAGCGAAGCGGTGCCTGGTATGGTTTGCGGTTGATCGCACTGCGTCATTGGGCTGCATCATACTTACGATGATTGACTGGTCACAGATTGACGCGAATGATTTCGGCGGGGCTGCCGGGCTAGTGCTCACGTCCGATAAGATCGAGTTCCGCACCCAGATCGTTGAGGGCGACGAGTAGCCTGCCGGCGTCTGCTTTGTCGCGAAGCTCGATGCCCAGCCCTTCGCTGGCCGTGTGATGGTCCCAAGTGATGAGTGTGTTGCCGGACCCGGAGATGACGTAGATATCCATCGAATAGTTTCCGAAGGCCATGGGACGGGTGCAGAGATACTCGGCAAGGCGGTCTTTCTCCGCGGCGGCGAAGCGGAACGCCTTGGCCGGTTGACTGCCGTTGAGCAGCTCGAGATCGGCGGCGGTGCCGCGGCGCGGGACGAGCAGCCACATCTCTTCCAGGTCGAGGATGCGCGTGGTCATGTCGAGCAGGTACTTCGGCCGGTCGCTCTCCACGAAATGGACGATAATTACTCTTGCGGGGCCGGGTTTGAATGAGAGTTGCTTGCCGCCCTGACTCCCCAAATCGGGCGTCGCTATTCCCGCGCGGGTAAGGAATTCGTCGAAGTCGTTTGCGGTGATTGCATCCATGGCGGGAGAAAGTTTACAGGGTTGTCTGGCGCCGAACAAAAACCCCTCACCCCGCAACATCCGCTGGACGCGGATGTTGCATCCCTCTCCCACAAGGGGAGAGGGGACAGTTTAGGAGGTAGCGAAGCGGGCGGCCCTCGTCACCCCGCCTCCTCCCCATCCCAATACCCCCTCACCCCCGCCATGTCGAAAATCACCCGCTCCGTCCGCAGCGCGTTGACCGCCATCTTGTTCGAGTCC
>NZ_JBLYIG010000401.1:0-5855 GCF_049222245.1 Nitrospira sp. BLG_2
ATCGGCCTGCGGCATTGAGCCGAGGCCCAAGTGTAAACGCGATGGTTTCCGTCGTGCATTCGCGGCTGATACCGGCGACATGCTTCAAGGCCCGTATGCCGCAGCGCGCCCCCCGTGAAATCTGAGCGAGACCTTCTCGAACGAATAGTCGATTTTCGTCTTGAAGCGGAACCACATCAGCAATCGTGGCAAGCGCGACCAAATCCAATAGCGATCCCAGAGGCGCCGAACCGGATCCGTACTTTATGTCATATGCCTGGGCAACCTTGTACGCCAGACCACCGGAACAAAGCCCATGAAAGGGATATTGGGCTTCGGGTCGATGCGGATTCATCACCGCCAACGCCGGAGGCATTTCCATGCCGCTTTGATGGTGGTCGGTTACGACGACATCGACACCCAATTGATTGGCAAGGCCGATCTCACGATGAGACGTCGTTCCGCAATCGGAAGTCACCAATAAGGAGACACCCTCTTTCGCCAAGGTCCGAACTGCATTTTCGTTGAGTCCATATCCTTCACGCACACGATGGGGAACATAGGCCCGGACTTTGGCGCCGAGGCCTCTGAAAAATGAAAGATAAATACTCGTGGCGGACATGCCGTCGACATCGTAATCTCCATAAAAACATACGACCTCGCGCCGTTGCATGGCCAGATACAGACGGTCAACCGCCGATTCCATATCGGGAATCAAGAAGGGATCATGGTTCCGGAGGGAAGACATCCAGGCTGTCGCCTGGTCCACGTTCGTGACACCCCGGTTGAGCAACAACGAGGCAGTAGCCGAGGAGATTGATAAGGCCTGTGATAAGAGGCCTCGTTGGATCGGATCGACCTGGCGAACGACCCAGAGCTTAGACTTCATCCCCGCCTCCTTAAGAGCCTGGGCCGCCTCACGATTCAGACCACGAATCTCAGGGGAACGACGAAGACTGTAATAAGTCGTTTCTGCTTTGTCAAACCAACGGCCTTGGAGAAGGCCTAGGACGAGGCGAGAGGGAGCAGGGAGGATGAGATCAGCGCTATTCTCCTCCTTTCTGAACGTAGTTCTTCACAAATTCTTCAGCGTTTTTTTCAAGGACATCATCAATTTCATCGACCAGCTTGTCGATATCGTCCTTGATCTTCTTGCCGGCTTCGACGACCTTGGGATTTGCCTTGACTTCTTCCTTTCCTTGCGGCTCTCGCCTGGTTTCTTGCTTTCGTTCTTGCTTTTCCATCCGAGCACCTCCCGTGGACCAGGGGAACCCTCAAGATCAGCCGATTACTCCAGTGATAACCTCACCATACCCTAGGGTACCGAAACCCGTCAAGACAGGGTGTGAAACGAAAAGCGCCGAGCCCCAGATGAGACTCGGCGCTTCTGCATCTCGGTATTCCCAGATACTTGTGCAATAACTTAACGTGCGATCAGCGATACGATGAGCAAGGCAACGATATTGATGACCTTGATCATCGGGTTCACAGCCGGTCCCGCCGTATCCTTATACGGATCACCCACCGTGTCGCCGGTAACTGCTGCTTTATGTGTGTCAGTCCCCTTCAAGCCCTGCTCCTCGATGAATTTCTTGGCGTTGTCCCACGCACCTCCACCGCTCGTCATGGAAATTGCGACGAATAAGCCGGTTACAATGCTACCGACCAGCACACCGCCAAGCGCTTGGGGGCCAAGCACCAAACCGACGATCACTGGCGAAACCACCGGAATCAAACCGGGGATCATCATCTTCTGAATCGCCGCTTGGGTCACGATGTCGACGCAGGTGCCGTACTCCGGCTTGCCTGTACCCTCCATAATGCCCTTGATCGTTCTGAACTGCCGCCGCACTTCTTCCACGATCAAGCCCCCCGCTTCGCCGACGGCCCGCATACACAGTGAACTGAAGATAAACGGAAGCATCCCACCGAGAAAGAGACCAACCAAGACTTTGGGATTTGACAGATCGAATGCAGCCAGGGCCGGATTATGCGCCGCGACTTCCCGGGAATATTCGGCGAAGAGTACCACTGCCGCCAAACCGGCGGACCCGATCGCATAACCTTTCGTCACGGCCTTCGTCGTGTTGCCGACGGCATCCAACGGATCGGTGATATCGCGAACTTCTTTGCCTAAATGCGACATTTCGGCAATCCCTCCGGCATTGTCGGTGATCGGGCCAAACGCATCGATCGCCACGACGATACCGGCCATTGAGAGCATGGCCACTGCCGCCACTGCCACACCGTACAACCCGCCTGACTCCGCGCCACCGCAAATCCAGTAGCTACCGAGAATCGCCGCTGCAATCACCACGACCGGCGCCGCCGTCGACTGCATGCCGACCGCCAAGCCGGCGATGATGTTCGTTGCATGGCCGGTTTCGCTCGCTTTTGCAATGTACTTCACCGGCTCATAGTTCTTGGACGTGTAATAGTCGGTAATGAACACGAGCGCCAACGTGACGGCCAATCCGATCAATGCCGCGAAATAGTAGTTCATCCCACTGACGCCACCCACGCCGTCCATGATCTTTGAGGTGATCGGGAAAAACGCGATAGCCGCAATGCCGCCGGCTACGAACAAGCCTTTGTAAAGCGCCGTCATGATCTCCCCGCCAGGGGAGACCTTCACAAAGAGAATGCCGATGATGGTCGCGAAAATCGTCACACCGCCGAGCGCCAACGGATAGAGGATGGGGGCCGTAGATCCCTTGAACATGGTGAAGGCCAGCACCATCGCCGCCACGGTGGTTACGGCATAGGTTTCAAACAGGTCTGCCGCCATTCCCGCGCAATCTCCCACATTGTCACCGACGTTATCAGCGATGACGGCCGGATTCCGCGGATCATCTTCCGGAATGCCCGCCTCCACTTTGCCGACCAAGTCGGCACCGACGTCGGCTGCCTTCGTGTAGATACCGCCACCGACGCGTGCGAAGACGGAGATGAGACTGCCCCCGAATCCAAGACTGAGCAACGCATGAATGGCTTTCTCCTGTCCGGCTACGGATTCAGCGATGGTGTAGAACCCGGTAATAGCCAGAAGTCCCAGACCGATCAGCAACAAACCGGTCACTGCGCCACCACGGAATGCCACGGTCAGAGCTGCATTCATGCCGTTATGGGCTGCTTGGGCCGTCCGCACATTCGCTCGAACCGCGATAATCATGCCCACGTAGCCGGCGATGGCCGAAGCTCCCGCGCCGACCAAAAAGCCGACGGCAGTGATCAGACCAAATTTATCCGACACGGCTCCGGCAGCCGCCAGGATGACAAACAGGCCTGCCGCCACATATCCGACGGTCTTGTACTGACGATTCATATAGGCGCCGGCACCTTCTTGAATGGCCTTCGCAATTTCCTGCATCTTGGCGTTGCCGGCGTCGAGCCTGAACACCCACATTGCGAGGTACAGCCCATAGGCAATACCAGCCACGGCTGCTATGAGGGCAAACGTAATAATCGCTGAGTCACTCACGGGAAATCCTCCTGTGGTTAAACGGGCTCTTTATGTCACACGGCACTCCGTGGCTTCAACCCATCTAAAGCACATGCGAGAGTGGGCAAATCCAAGGCGGGCGGAGTCGAACTCGAAGCTAACCACCCAAAAAGCTGGGCCATTCTATTAGAGTCCTACTGAGCGGATCAAGGGCAAAAGACTCCCTTTGCCGATCTGGATAGACTAGGGCTTTGATAGCAGAAGGAATGGTAGGATGTGGATACTTTCAAACAACACAAGGGTTTGCCCATGAGAAGGTTTATACTTTGGACCACTTTGTGTTTCACCAGCCTCCTCACTGCATGCGGAGGAGAAAGTGACACACAGGACGGCACCCCGGCCTCAACCACTTTGAAACTCCAAACCATCGCGAGCAATCTGAACTCCCCGGTATTCTTGACCGCTCCCCCTGGGGATGCGAATCGCCTGTTTGTCCTGGAACAGGGAGGCGCTATTAGAGTTCTCGATCGGGCAACCGGGAACGTGCTTTCGACATTTCTAACACTGACCGGCGTCACGAGCGGAGGGGAACGAGGATTACTGGGTTTGACCTTTGACCCAAACTACAATGCCAATGGTCGGTTCTACACTCACTATACCGACGCCAATGGGGCGATCACTATTGCTCGATTTTTGGTGTCGTCAACCGATGTCAATATCGCTGAACCGACTTCACAGGTCATCTTAGTGTCCATTCCTCATCCAACCTTCGCCAATCATAACGGAGGCATGTTGGCATTCGGATCGGATGGTTGCCTGTACGCTGCCGTTGGAGACGGGGGAAGCTCAGGGGACCCGAACAATAACGCCCAAAATCCCGCAAGCCGATTGGGAAAACTGCTCCGTATCGATCCGACCACCGGGATAGCCTGCACCAATGGAACACTCAACCCTTTCGTCCTCAGTGGAGGCGATCCGCTGATCTGGAGCTATGGATTACGTAATCCGTGGCGTTTTTCGTTCGATGGAGACGACCTGTATCTCGGCGACGTCGGCCAAGGCGCCCGAGAGGAGATTAATGTATCGTCAGGCCTCAACGCCGGAAGAGGACTCAATTACGGTTGGCGACTGATGGAAGGCTCAGCATGTTTTAACCCAACCGCTGACTGTAATAACGGAACACTCACGTTGCCGACTATAGAATATACACACGACAACGGAGCTTGCTCCGTTACCGGCGGTTACGTGTATCGCGGCCAAGCAGCGCCGGCGATCCAAGGGACCTATTTCTATGCAGATTTCTGCGCCGGTTTTGTCCGCAGTTTCCGCTTCAATAACGGCTCTGCTCTCGAACAAAGGGAATGGCCGCTGCTTGCTGCCCCTTCACTCACCAGCTTCGGCCAAGATGCCTTGGGAGAACTCTATATTTTGACCCAGGGCGGCAACGTATCTCGGATCGTCCCGAACTAGAACTCTTTCCATATAGGTGACCCCACAACTCCTCTTTGTAATGTCGCACCACTTAGTTGAATAAACTCGGGGTGCATGAGCCCATCCAGGTTAAATCGGTTAAGGATCGAGAAAACAATCCGCTCCATACGCTTCGCATCTTCCATCACAGTCGAGCTTGGGGCGGGATTCCACACCGGAACCCAGATGGTAGAGGAAGTCTTCTGCTCTGTTGAAGCCCTGTCCCGAAACGGGATCAGCGCCAGTGCTCGGCTATTTCCAGCGGAGTTATGTTACAGTCTCCGGTCGGCTATGGAACGAAGGAGAGCGCACCGATGAGACACACAGGTATTGTTGAGGACGAGACGGAGCTCTCGATAATCCGGCCTCCTTGCCTCGTCACAGCCGGCTGGTTATGTGCGAGTCTTCTTGTCTGGAGCCTCACCGGATGCTCTACGCCATCAGGACCGGTGGAACCGGCCACGCCTCCTTCCGCGACAGCCGGCAGCGCAGCCGTCGACTATTGGCGGGATGTGCAACCGATCTTCGAACGCCGCTGCGCGGTCTGCCATGGCTGCTATGACGCGCCTTGTCAATTGAACCTGAGCGCCTATGAGGGCATCGTACGCGGCGCACACAAGAAGCCCATCTACGACATCACACGACTTCGCACGGCGGAACAGACCAGGCTATTCGAGGATGCCCATTCGGTCGCGGACTGGCGCAAGAAACACTTTTTCCCGGTCATGCAGGAGCATGCGCATGCGACCGAGGAAGCCCGCAGCGCCGCGGTACTCCCCCGCATGCTGACGCTCAAGCGGGCCCACCCGCTTCCGTCTCAGCCATTGCTCCCCGAATCATTCGACTTGTCGCTCGATCGGAAACAGCAATGTCCCACCGAGTCCGAGTTCAATTCCTTTAGCGCTGACTACCCGCTCTGGGGCATGCCCTATGGCTTGCCGGGCCTGAATGATGTGGAGCACTC
>NZ_JBLYIG010000402.1:0-1606 GCF_049222245.1 Nitrospira sp. BLG_2
GCGACCAAGGAGACGGTGGCGGCGGGCTTTCGCATTCTCTTAAAAGATCCGAATGTGAAGGGAATCTTCATCAACATCTTCGGCGGCATTGTCCGCTGTGAGCGCATTGCCCATGGAGTCATCGAAGCGGCGAAGGAAGTGAAGATTACGGTACCATTGGTTGTGCGTCTGCAAGGGACCAATGCCGATGAGGGCCGCAAGCTCTTGGCCGAATCAGGCCTGAAGCTCGAAGTGGCCAACGATCTCTGGGAGGCGGCGCAGAAAATCGTCAAGTTGACTGGCAAAGCAGCGTGAGAAGGGTGCGCCGGGTCGAGTCTCAGTGCTCGCCCACCGCGCACGCAGGAACTTATTGGATAGCGATTATGGTCGGTGCTCGGTGGATGCGCGCGCAATATGAGACCCGACCCGCCTTCTTGAAAAAGAAGAACAGGAAAAGAGGGAATTGTGAGCATTCTGGTTAATAAAAATACGCGAGTGGTAGTGCAGGGGATTACAGGCAAGGAAGGCTCGTTCCATGCGACGCAATGCAAGGCCTACGGAACGAAGATTGTGGCGGGTGTCACGCCCGGCAAAGCCGGGCAGGAGGTCGAAGGCATTCCGGTGTTCAACACGGTGGCTGATGCGGTGAAGAAGACCGAGTGCGATACCTCGCTCATCTTCGTGCCGCCGCCGTTCTGTGCGGACGCCATCCTCGAAGCGGCAGATGCCGGTGTGAAGTTGATCATCTGTATAACCGAGGGGATACCCGTCAACGACATGGTCAAAGTGAAGCGGGCCTTGCGCGGTCGCGATGTGCGTTTAATTGGACCAAACTGCCCTGGTGTGATCACAGTGGATGAAGCAAAAATTGGAATCATGCCGGGTTTTATTCATAAGAAGGGCATCGTCGGGGTTATCTCCCGCAGTGGCACTTTGACCTATGAAGCCGTGCACCAACTCTCGATGTTGGGATTGGGTGAAACGACCTGTGTCGGAATCGGCGGTGATCCTGTGAACGGCACAGGATTCGTGGATGTCTTGCCGCTGTTTGAAAAAGATCCTGAAACCCACGCGATCGTCATGATCGGCGAAATTGGAGGCGATGCCGAGGAAAAAGCGGCCGAGTTTATCAAGAAGAACGTGAAGAAACCAGTGCTTAGCTTCATCGCCGGTATCACGGCACCACCAGGTCGCCGCATGGGCCATGCCGGCGCCATTATATCCGGTGGCAAGGGGACCGCAGCCGAAAAGATGAAAACTTTGGAAGCGGCTGGAGTCAAAGTGGTCAAGAATCCCGCTGAGATCGGTGAGGCGGTGAAGAAGGCGCTTGGACGTTAGAACCTATCTCAAAATTAAGACGTCCACTTGATCAGACGTCGTAACTTGCGGGCCATAACTATGGACCGCAATATTCCCAATGATTCTGGCGGCTCCCTTTTGACGACAGTGGGTCAACGCGTGGCTGGACTCCTAAAATTCGATTTTGAGCTAGGGGTCACATGACAACACATCGTTGACAGCGAACTGACAAGACATCGATGACACTTGGCCGACACCGGCAAAACGGATAGAAAGACCCTAGGTGGTCTACAACACTTATTTCACACGCAGCTGATCCGTCAGAGGC
>NZ_JBLYIG010000403.1:0-2677 GCF_049222245.1 Nitrospira sp. BLG_2
GCGCTGCTGCAACGGCCGCACGAGATCCGGATCGGCGCCGTTGAGGAGGCGCGGCAACAGCTCTACGACCGTCACCTCGGATCCGAGAGCGTCATACACCGTGCCCAATTCCAATCCGATGTATCCGCCGCCCACCACCAGCAAGCGCGAGGGGACATCCGGCAAGCCGAGCGCGCCGGTAGAATCCATTACCCGAGGATCATCGAGTTTGAGAGACTCCGGAACGGCGGGGCGCGAGCCGGTGGCGATGATCGCGTGGCGGCAGGCGAGCGTTCCGGTCTCGTCTGATCCGGATAGTATCAGCGTCGTCGGGTTCGTGAATGTCGCTCGCGCATGAAACACATTCACTTTACGGCTGTTGGCCAACGTCCGCACACCCTTGGTCAATTTGCCGATGACGGCTTTCGTTCGAGCGCGAAGCGCCTCGATATCGATCGTGGGTTTTTGGAAATGAATCCCCCAGCTCTCCGCGTCTGACGCGTCGGTCACCAGCTTGGCCGCATGGAGCAAGGCCTTCGAGGGGATACACCCTCTCAAGAGGCACACGCCTCCAAGGTGCGGCTCTTGGTCGATCAACGCGGTGCGCAAGCCGAGATCCGCCGCATGGAAGGCGGCGGCATAGCCCCCGGGGCCTGCGCCGATGATCGCCACATCATAGGGTGATTCAGCCATAAGTTCGTTACCTCGTATCTCGTTGTTCGCGTCTCGCAAGCTGGCGTGGTAGGTCACTGGTCACTAGTCATCGGTCATTGTTCTCATCAATGACCGATGACTGTTGACTAATGACTTGTCTTCCTGTTTTACAATCCCAAAAACATCGCCTGAACATCCTCAAGCGCCTTGGCGATCTCGTTGGTAAAACGGGCGCCGACCGCTCCATCCACCAGCCGATGATCGTAGGCAACGCACAGTTGCAACACCCGGCGAGGGGAGAATTGACCGTCGCGATACACCGGCGTCATGCGGGCCTTCCCGACGCCCAAGATACCGACTTGGGGCGGGTTAATGATCGGAGTAAACGGACCGGCCCCGAGTCCGCCCATGTTGCTCAGGGTAAAGGTCGCGCCGCGCAGCTCTTCGAGCTTCACCTCCCGCTTACGCGTCCGTTCGGCGAGATCGGCCAGCTCCACGGACAGTTGAAAGAGGTCTTTGTGATTGACGTCGTGCACGACCGGCACGATCAATCCCGCCGGCGTGTCTACCGCCACGCCGATGTTGTAATAGTCTTTGTAAATCACCTCGCCGCTCGTGAGATCGAGAGTCGCGTTCAATTGGGGGTGCAATTTCAGCGCATGGACCAGGGCCTTGAGGAATAGGCTCGTGAGCGTCAGCGTGGCGCCCCGTTTCTTGAACTCCGGCGCATAGCGCTTATGGAGCACCAGAAGATCCGTGATATCGGCATCCTGGAATTGGTGAACGTGTGGGATGGTCGTCCAAGCTTGTGTCATGTTCGCCGCGATCTTCCGCCGCAGTGACGGGAGCGGCTCGCGGCGCTCGTTGCCGTACATAGTGGTGAAGACGCCGCTTGCGCGGTCCCCCGAGGCGGATGCTTCGCCGCTGCGCCTGGTTCGCTCACGGACAAAAGCCTTGACGTCCTCCGCGGTAATCCGGCCTCCTGATTCCGAGCCCTTGACCTGTGTCAGATCCACCCCCAACTCGCGGGCAAGCCTGCGCACGGACGGAGACGCGGGGACCGTCGGCCCGGCGGATGGGGCGCTCGCCGGGATAGATTCAGGAGAAGTCGTCGACGTCGGCATCGGCTGCTCGGTTTCCCGGGGAGCCGCCCCTGGGATGTCGGCTGGAGGCTCTCGTTGCTCCACATTTTTCGCGTGGGCCGCTTCCACGTCCGCCGGCGGTTGTGGAGCCGGTGGTGGTTGTTCCGGTTCAGAGATCTTCGAGGGCTGTGCGCCGCTTTGCGTATCGTCGAGCTCGACCAACGCTTCACCGACCTTCAGGTGATCTCCCTCGCGGACCAGCAAGCGCACAACTTTACCGGATACCGGCGCCGGTACCGGAATCGTGGCCTTGTCGGTCTCCAACTCGACCAATGCTTGGCCTTCGCTGACTTGGTCCCCTTCTCGGACCAAGACCTGGACAATGTCACCGCCTTCGATTCCTTCAGCGAGAAACGGCAGGTCCACTTTCATAGCTATTTCCTCTGCTGACTAGCTCGGACACTGGGCGCTCAAGCGTGGTGCTCTTTATTCATCGCACCGTGCGCCTCGTTATTCCTCGCGTCGCGGACCTTAGTGAAGCCAGGGTGCCTGGTCCGGTGTTTGGATATCAAGATCTTTCGCGGCTTGGCGAACTGTCTGCGCATTGACGGCTCCGTCTCGGCGATGGAGAGCGTAGAGTGTCGCCACGACGAGATGCTCGGCATCAATCTCGAAGAACCGGCGTAGGGCCTTGCGCGTATCGCTGCGGCCGAATCCATCCGTGCCAAGCGTAAGTAAGCCACCCGGAATCCACGGCGCGATCTGCTGGGGAACCATGCGGACATAGTCGCTCACCGCCACGCTGGGGCCCTGAAACGTTTCGGCAGTCTGCTGAAGATAACTCTTCCGTGGCGGCTCGTCCGGATGCCACATGTTCCAACGCTCGGCTTCAAGCGCCCGCATCCGCAACATCTTATAGCTCGTCACGCTCCACACATCCGCCGCCACGCCGTAGCGCTCCA
>NZ_JBLYIG010000404.1:0-4125 GCF_049222245.1 Nitrospira sp. BLG_2
GGTGCCGCCATGGGTGGTTTTCTGGGTGTCCAAATTTCAATGTTGCTCGATGTGCGCGCTGCTAAGAAGGCGGTGTCTGAACCGGTCAAGACGTCGCCTTCCTACCGGTAGGTGCTCTCGATTAAAGAGGTGTTCGTGGAAAACAGGGGAGTCTTAATCGGATCCATCATTTTTGTGTTTGGGTCGTTCGTGCTCATGGTCGGCCTGTTGGTGTATGAGTCCTATAAGGCCAAGCAAATGAAACAGCTTGTCGCATCAGTGAAGTCGGAAACCCGACCGACGGCGAGCAGTCTGCCGGCTCAGGATTTTTCGATGTACAAGACGAAAATCGGCGATGAAGGTCGTGAAATGGTGCAGATTCCGGAAGGGCCTTTTACGATGGGGAGCAATGACGGTGATCCGGATGAAGCTCCCGAACATCAGGTCTATCTGAAGGGATTCTATCTCGACCAAAAAGAAGTCACCCAAGAGGAATACATGCGGTTCGCAAAAATGACCAAGCGCGCTATGCCCAGGATCGAGGTGTTTGACGACGATCAGTCAAAGATTTTGAAGCCGGGCTTGGCTGCCATGAGCGTCTCCTGGGACGAAGCGGCAGCCTACTGCAAGTGGGCCGGCAAGCGACCCCCCACTGAAGCCGAGTGGGAGAAGGCCGGCCGCGGGGAAAGCAAGAGAAAATATCCGTGGGGAGATAAATTTGTGACCAACGCCGCCAATGTCGATGGCAGCGAGGACGGGTATAGGTATCTGGCTCCTCCCGGATCGTTCGATGCAGGACGAAGTCCCTACGGTCTTTATGACATGACGGGTAATGTGGCGGAATGGGTGGAAGATTCATACAGCGAACACTACTATAAGAAATCCCCGTTTCGTGACCCCAAGGGACCGGAGGACTCCGACCTTAAAGTCGTGCGCGGAGGCTCATGGCGGGAAACCGAGCATAATGCGAGATTGTCAAAGCGGTTTACCGCCAAACATTGGCGGACAGATGTGACGATCGGCATTCGTTGTGCGAGTGATCTGGATCAAACTGCCGGAGGCGGGGCTGAGTCATAGATCGGCATGCTCGAATCAAAATTCAAATTGGTCTTCCTGATTGTCGTATTGGCCTGTGCCGCGATGCCCATCATCGCGATCTTGCGTGGGACCACGTTAACGCCGTATGAAAAGTCAGAATCTGAAGCTGGCGCTGAAGTTGAGCCGGCGGCAGAGAGCGATCCCGGAGAGGAGCCGATACAGGATGATATGGTGACGATTCCGGCAGGGCCGTTCGTACGTGGAACTGAGAGCGGAGGGTTCGATGAACAGCCGCGGCGCACCATCTTCCTCGATGCCTTTTCGATCGATCGGTACGAAGTCACCAATCATCAATATCAACAATTCGTTCTGGCGACCGGTCATCGGAAGCCCGGGCTACCCGCGCGTTACGCCAAGGGCGGTGGAAAGGTGAAAGGAATAAATCAGCCGGTCGTCTATGTGTCGTGGGATGATGCCTCGGAATACTGCCGATGGAAAGGCAAGCGGCTTCCAAGCGAAGCCGAATGGGAAAAGGCCATGCGAGGCACCGACGGGAGGCTATGGCCATGGGGGGATCAAGAGCGGCCTCATGGTGCGAATTGGGCCCGTGTGCAGGACGGCCATGAGGTATCCGCTCGTGTGGGGACTTTCGTGACCGACAAGAGCCCGTATGGGGTGATGGATGGTGCCGGTAATGTCATCGAATGGGTGGCCGACTGGTATGGTGAGACTTATTACAAGGATTCTCCGGAACAGAATCCACCGAGTCCTGAGTATGGTACCTATCGGGTGCTACGGGGTGGAGGCTACACTACGACCGGCGGGGATATTCGGATCACCAGCCGAAGCAAAATGATGCCGGATTTTCGGGATGAGACGATCGGATTTCGCTGCGCGAGTTCCGTGATGGGAACGAAAGAAGATGGAGAGAGGAGTCTGACGAATTCACAGGAAATCAAAGTAGTAGAGGATCAAAAACACGGCCAAAATGATGTTGACAACCATACCGGCCAAAACTATAATGTCAAACACTTTTGAGTTTTTCGTCACGGTTTCTCCTGTTGCTGCAATTGCCAACGACAAAAATCTGATAACACAGGGTTAAGTGCCTGTCAAGAAATGCCGTAATTCAGAATTCCCTTCCAACTATCTTGATCGGAGTAAAAGCAACGATGGCTACAGCTACCCCTGACAGCGACATTAAGATAAAAATCGGGAAGATGATTTTCTACATCACCTGTGCGGCCGGGCTATGGTTTTTCTACTGGTTTGCTGGAATCCAGTGTCCCTGCTGAGATCATTGATCTCGCCTAATTCCCGGGGTCTGGTTCCTAAATCCAATTCAACGGATGGCTTAGGTAGTAGAGGAGAATGGTGAAATGAGTGCGTTGAATAATCCCGTCATCGCGGTAATCGTCTCTCTCATTATTGCAGTCGGTTACTTTACGCTGGTCGACCATTACCTGATGGATATGCAGGGGTTGGACTACTGGTACCTGTTCCGGAAGTAAGGCAGTAAAAAGGTAGTCGATCTCTTGGTGGATTTTGTGAACTTTTAACATACTAAGTGTATCTAAGGAGGTATCCCATGGGCCTTTTAACCGGCAAGCGCGTATTTTCAGTCATGGCGCTCTGCATGATGGTCGGCCTCCTTCTGCTTCCGATCATCGTCGCTGTACCTTCACCGGCTATCGGTGAGGAGGCTCCCGCCGGCGATGCGGCGAAGAAGGATGGAGATAAAGTTGAGAAGGGTCGGGATGTCTACTACAAGACGGAGGGCATTGTAGTCGGTGCCCCTGCTCCCAAGACTACGGATGGCCCCAAAGACTATCCGCGATACAATTTCGAAAGTCGTGTCTTAATTTGGTTTGCCAACCAGCAGCATCTTTATTATGGGAGCTTCGTGTTGGCTGTGCCGATTTTCTGTATGATCATCGAGTTCATGGGCGTTGTGACCAAGGACAAGGCGCTCGCGAAGCGTTACGATCAACTGGCCTATGATTTTATCAAGATCAGTCTTACGGCTTACTCGCTCACGGCCATTCTTGGCGGCATTCTGATCTTTACATTTTTGACTCTGTATCCGGCGTTTTTTGGATATCTGTCCAGTATCTTCCGTCCGGTCATGCACATCTATGCATTGATGTTCGTGGCTGAGAGCGGGACCCTCTATATCTATTATTATGGCTGGGACAAGATGAAGGAGGGTTTCCTGAAGTGGATTCATCTGAGCATGTCGGTGGTCTTGAATATCATCGGCACACTGCTCATGTTTCTGGCGAACTCGTGGATCGGTTTCATGATGTCGCCGGCCGGTGTCGATGAGCAGGGTCGATACCTGGGGAATATTTGGCATGCGATCCACACTGCCTTGTGGAACCCTCTGAATCTTCACCGCATCCTGGGGAACATGGCTTTCGGCGGTGGTGTCGTCGCTGCGTATGCTGCGTATAAGTTTCTAGCCTCAAAGACTGATGAAGATCGAGCTCATTATGACTGGATGGGCTACATCGCAATGGCGCTTGGCGTGTCCTTCTTGATCCCGCTGCCTTTTGCCGGTTACTGGCTCATGCGTGAGGTGTATGCGTATCGTCAGCAGATGGGGATTACGTTGATGGGCGGCTTGCTGGCTTGGCTGTTTATTATTCAGGCCACTATGATCGGAATTCTCTTTTTGAGCTCCAATTACTACCTCTGGCAGGCAATGGGCCGCATGCGTGGAGCTGAGAAGTATCAACGGTACATTAAATACCTTGTGTTTCTGCTCATCTGCGGATTCTTGGTTTTTATTACGCCGCACACCATGGTCATGACGCCTGCTGAATTGAAGGCTATGGGAGGACAGCAGCATCCAGTATTGGGTAACTTCGGGGTTATGTCGGCGAAAAATGGCGGCATCAATGTGATGATTACGACCACGGTGTTGAGCTTCGTCTGGTATATGCGAGGCAACAAGGTCTCAACCGTATCATGGGCGAAGTTCGGGAACATTTTCATGGGTGTATTCTTTGCCTGCGCATACATTAACATTATCTGGCTTGCTATCTACGGGTATTACATCCCGGCGAACGTGCGAGTCGGTTTGTCTGTTCCTCAAGTCGCGACCAC
>NZ_JBLYIG010000405.1:0-17892 GCF_049222245.1 Nitrospira sp. BLG_2
CATTTCTCTCCTACTGGACAACAATTGAAAACGGCAGAGGATCTCTGCTGGTGTTGGAAGCGGTCATAGCAAGCCTGCTGATCGTCTTCGCAAACATAATTCGCCTCGGTTTTCGTGACAAAGCGCTGGCCAAAGCCGCAATCGGCGCCGGCTTGGTATCGTATTATCCAAGCCATGCGCCGAGCGCTCGAAAACGGATCAAACAACTCAAAGAGAAACAAGGGACAGGACGGACAGTCATGGCGATCGGATCGAGCGGGTATGGGACATTAACCGATCAGGTGGGAGATTTGGCATCCGTCTTGGAACGGTGCACCGGAGCCAAGGTCTTATTGGTAAATCCATACAGCATGGAAGCCCAGGCCAGGATTCGGGCGATCGCCGACCCGGATTATACGGTGGAAGTGTTTCAAGAGGAGGTTCGATGCAGCATCGAACTGCTCAAGCGGTTACGGGCAATGGGAAAATCCGTCAGGCTGAAATTTTATGCCGATCCCCCGCTCGTGAAATTGGTCATTCTGGGTGACTATCTTTGGTTACAACACTACCACCCGGATTTACACATCCGCGCAATGCCGGAGTATGTATTGAAGCACAACCCCAATGATCACGGCTTGTACACGTTCTATTACCACTACTTCGTCCAACGATGGAGCAGTTGCCACGTAGGAGATTATGATTTCGACAGGGATGAATTGGTCTATCGAAATTCCCAAGGCAAATTGGAGCGGAGGGTTTCATTCGGTTCGGAAGTCGAGACACACTCGGACGCCACCCCAGGACTAGTGACGGGCCCGGCATGAGCGCGCCATTGTCGATCATTACTTTAAGGCTTGAGCACCGAGCATTCCGTACCGAAGCAATCGATCACGCACGATATTTCGGCTGATACCCAACAGTCGAGCTGTGCGAACTTGATTCTGTTCACTATACGCATAGGCCTTACGAATAACCGTTTCGTCGATCAATCGATAGAGACTCGCGGTACGTTCACCGTCATCAAAAATCTGATCTAGCGCCGCTTCGAGCGGTGAAATGAACGATGCGGGTGATCTCCCGGGTTCCGGCGGGCGAGAAACCGGCAGACGTAGGTCTTCAGAACGTATGCTCGTTCCCGAACAGACAAGAAGCGCATGGTGGATGGAATTTTCAAGTTCACGAATGTTGCCCGGCCAGGGATAGGACAGAACGGCGTGCATGGCTTCAGGAGTCAGTTCCGCCTTGGCATAGCCGAGTCGAGTCCCGTAGAGATTCAGAAAATGGCGAACCAGCGGCATGATGTCGTCTGGACGTTCTCGTAACGGAGGCAAATTAATCGAGGCCACTTTGATTCTGTAGTACAGGTCGCTTCGAAACCGACCGGCTGTTGCGGCTTCGTCAAGCTTCACATTGGTCGCGGCAATCAATCGCGTATCGATCGGAATAGGGCGTCGCGAACCGACCCGGACAACTTCCCGCTCCTGGATCACTCGAAGCAATTTGGCCTGCAAAGGAAGGGGAAGGTCTCCAATTTCATCGAGAAACAAGGATCCCCCACGGGCGACCTCAAACCATCCTGCCCTCTCGCCGACAGCTCCGGTGAACGACCCGCGCTCATGGCCGAACAATTCGCTTTCCATGAGTGATTCGCTGATGGCGGCGCAATTGAACGCCACAAACGGACCTGATCGGCGATCGCTCAGTTCATGAATATGGCGGGCGATCAACTCCTTGCCCGTTCCGGTCTCGCCGATAATGAGTACCGTCGCATCGCTAGGCGCAATATGTTTGACTTCGAGCAGAAGGGATTTGGAAGCCTGATCCTCGAACACCAAACAACTGGCACGAGCGGAGAGATCCAGCGCATGCGAGTGAGGAGCCATATCGATTTGAATCGGAGAAGAAGAACTGGGCATACAACACTCAGTGAGCGGTCAAATCGTCCATTGCCCCATGCGTTGGTCGAGCGACTTTGGCTGGATGGTGGCCGACGTGCGCATTTGCGCCTGCACCACTTCGCTGCCGGCCGGAACGCTTTGCGTGAGCCAGACATTGCCTCCGATGATCGAGCCTCGGCCGATCGTGATACGTCCCAGTATTGTCGCCCCAGCGTAGATGACCACATCGTCCTCAACGATCGGATGGCGCGATTCTCCTTTGACGAGCGCGCCGTTCTCGTCTTCCGTGAAGCGTTTGGCGCCGAGGGTGACGGCCTGATAGAGGCGGACGCGCCGTCCGATGACGGTGGTTTCACCTATGACCACGCCGGTCCCATGATCGATGAAAAAATGGCCGCCGATCTCGGCAGCCGGGTGGATATCAATGCCGGTAGATGAATGAGCGATGTCCGAGATCAAGCGAGCGACCAACGGCGCGCCCAGTCCATACAAGACGTGTGCGATGCGATAATAGATGACGGCCGTCATACCGGGATAGCAGAGCAGAATCTCTGAAACGCTGGTGGCTGCCGGATCCCCTTGATAAGCAGCCTGTAAATCCGAGAAGAGCAGGGCCCGGATGCTTGGAAGCTGTTCCGTAAAGGCATCGGTGATTTCTTCGGCCCTCCGGTCGAGAGAGAGTCGACCTGCTTCGCTCGAATGCGATGAGAATACGAGTCCTCTCCGGACTTGATCTCGCACGAGAGGCAGCGTTTGATTCAGAGTATGGCGGACGAAATAGTCGATGTTGGTCTCATTCAAATCCGCTCGGCCGTAGTGTGTCGGAAATAAAGCGGCGCACAGACCTTCCACGACGCGGAGCAATCTATTCCGGGACGGCAATTCGTGAATCCGCCCCTGATGTCTGATGTTGTGCGTAATCTCACGCGACGTGCGCAGCTCCACGACGATCTGGTCGAGATTCCGTGTGGACGCCGTGGTTTCTTGCTGTCGCATCGTATTATTCTCCATGACGGTCAACGGCGCCGGAGGTCATGCAGGGCACGCACTAACACATCGATTTCATCGCGCGTATTGTAGAACGCCAAAGACGGACGAACGGTCCCTTCTAGCCCGAATCGGCGCACAGCGGGCTGAGCGCAGTGATGCCCGGACCGCACCGCGATACCGTACCGATCCAAATGCCGGCCGACCAGCTCATTGGATAGGCCGTCCATGACGAACGACAGCACACTGGCCTTGACGGCAGCCGTTCCAATGGGGCGGAGCCCGCGAATGGAAGAGAGGGCCTGTGTCGCATATTCCAGTAACTCGTGTTCGTACGCGGCGATGGCGGGCATCCCTAGAGAGGAGAGATAGTCGATTGCCGCACCAAGGCCGACGACTCCCGCGATATCCGGCGTGCCCGCTTCGAATTTTTGGGGAATGCCTTGGTACGTCGTCTTCTCAAAGGTGACGTCGCTGATCATATTGCCACCCCCTTGATAGGGCGGCATCCCTTCCAGCAGAGCAGCCTTGCCATACAATACGCCGATGCCGGTCGGCCCGAAAATTTTATGTCCGGAAAACACGAAGAAATCGCAGTCCATGGCTTGTACGTTAACTGGGAAATGGGGCGCGGACTGGGCACCGTCCACCAAAACTGGTACCCCTGCGGCATGAGCCATCCCAATGATCGTTTCCACGGGATTAATCGTCCCCAAGGCATTCGAAACGTGCGTGACCGCCACCAGTTTGGTGCGGGGACCGAGCAGCGGAACAAACTGTTCAAGAACCAATTCGCCCGCGTCATTGATCGGCGCAACTCGCAGGACAGCTCCCGTCTGCTCGGCCAGAAATTGCCAGGGCACGATGTTGGCATGATGTTCCATCACGGTCAGAAGGATTTCATCACCGCGGCCGATATGGGTGCGCCCATAGGTCTGCGCGACCAAATTGATGGCCTCTGTCGTGCCGCGCACAAAGACGATCTCCTTGGTATCCGCTGCGCCGATGAAGCGTCGCACTTTTTCACGCCCGCCCTCGTAGAGTTCCGTTGCGCGGGCCGCCAAGGCATGGGCGGCTCGGTGAATGTTGGAATTGTCACGACTGTAAAAACGAGATGTGGCGTCGATGACGCTTCGCGGCTTCTGCGTGGTGGCGGCGTTGTCGAACCAGATGAGCGGGTGGCCGTGCACGCGTTGATGAAGAACGGGAAAGTCTTTCCGGATCGTATCCACCTCGAGTCCCGACAAGGGAGGACCGGCTTGGGGCTCTTGGCCTCGCAAGCCGGTGCGTGAATCGCCTTCCCGTAGAAAGTAGAACAGCGGAGAGGATTCAACCGTATCGGCATAGGCTTCTCGCGCCCTGAAACTGCCGTTGCAACGAGGCTCACCGAATGGATACACCTCATTGGAATCTTGTTGATGCGCACCGGAATCAAGCGCGTTTCCCGACCCCGGTGGACCAAGAGCTTCCACTTGATCCGCATGTATCGGCGCATGTGCCGTCGTAGTGGCTAAGGGATACCCCCCGGCCAGACCTGGATTGTCCGGCTTCTCAGTCGGGAAGGCAGCGAATGAGTCCGGGAATATCGAGCGTGATCCGGCGGTTCCCGGCACGCCTCCCGGTATTCCCGCGAATGTATCCGGTGCACCCGGCGACACGGATGATATTGCGGAGGTCGGTGAGGATGAGGGAGCTGTGACGGCGGAGTCCCTGTACAACTCATTCGCCAATCGCATAATTATCTCCGTATCAACTGAATCGTCGTCATGGCTGATGGGATTGTGGGGCGTCGTCATGGTGTCAGCCTTTCGGATAGACATACTCGTGATAGAACTTGGTTGAGACATTGTCGAGGCGCGCGATGGCGTCTTCAGTCGAGATGGCTACCGAAAAATATCGCGTGACGAGATGGGAGGCGATGCTGTGCTCATTCGTCCCCATGTAGCGAACAGACAGACCGGGTTCCAACTCACCCGCTACACCCATTTTCTGAAGACCGACAACGCCCTGCTGTGCCTCTCCCACGCGTAACAACAGGATAGTGGTCTTGCCCGCATGATCGACCTCCAGCTTGTTACTCGGGATCAGCGGAATACCGCGCCATGTAATGAACGGAAACCCGAAGAGATGCACCGTGGCGGGAGGTACGCCGCGCCTGGTCGCTTCACGACCGAAGGCCGCAATCGCTTTCGGGTGAGCCAGAAAGAACGCTGGTTTCTTCCAAACGAGGGTCAACAACTCGTCCAGATCATCCGGCGTGGGCGTACCTTTCCGAGTCTCAATGCGCTGCTGCGGTACCACCTCTTTGAGTAGCCCAAATCCAGGATGGTTGATAATTTCCCATTCCTCTCGCTCTTTCACGGCTTCAATCGTCAAACGCACTTGTTCCCGCAGTTGGTCAATACGGTTGCTGTACAAGTCGGTGACGCGCGTATGCGTATGGACAACGGTCTGAATAGTGCTCAAATGGTATTCGCGGGGGTGAACCTCATAATCCACGTATGTCGTCGGGAGTTTGGGCTCGTCTTTGTCGACCGTTAATAACTCCACCTTCAATTCACCAAACTCATCGGCCGGTTGCCCTTGAGCAGCTTTTGCGACGCGGTTCAACCGATAGACTCCACCGTCGACGTCGACCCACGGCAACAGTTTATGAAGCCAGCGGGGAGTAATTTGGACCATCCGCGGAGCAGTAACGGTGGCTGTCGCGAGGTTACGCGCCGCTTGGGCGCTTAGGCTGGTTCTCGTGTCGTTCGCACTCATTCGTGTTATCCTTTCTTCTGTAAGCGGGCATATTGCCCATGGATGGAATGCGTCTATCTACTGTCGGCGTATCGTGTGATCTGACTTTCAATAAGTTCCATTAATGATACCCAGGTCAATGATCAGTGAAATATCGTTCCATGCTAATGTATCGCTCACCGGTATCACACAGCATCGTGACAACCGTCTTGCCGTGTCCAAGCTTCGCAGCGACCAGTTGAGCGGCCGCCACATTGGCGCCGGAAGAAATGCCTCCGAGCAAGCCCTCTTGGCTCGCCAAGAGTTTAGCGGTGCGATAGGCCTCGTCGTCGGTGATCGTAATCACCCCGTCAAGGACCTTCTGGTTCAAGACGGCCGGTACAAACCCTGCTCCAATACCCTGAATCTTATGCGGACCGGGAATGCCCCCGGAAAGGATCGGGGATGCGCTCGGTTCCACGGCAATGATCCGAACCGATCGGTTATGTTCCTTTAATACTTCCCCGCAGCCAGTGATCGTGCCCCCGGTACCGACTCCGGCAACAAACGCATCGATTCGTCCGTCCAGCGCGCTCAAAATTTCCTGGGCCGTCGTCATCCGATGCATGGCCGGATTTGCCGGGTTCGAGAATTGATCCGGCTTAAAGAATGTCGGATTCTGGCGTACGATGCGGTCAGCCTCCCTGATCGATCCCAACATGCCTTCCCATCCGGCGGTCCGCACCAACTCGGCTCCATAGGAAGATAAAAGACTTACACGCTCCAGGCTCATGGTTTCAGGCATGACAAGGATCAATTTGTATCCCCGTACTGCAGCGATGAGAGCCAAGCCGATACCGGTATTGCCGCTCGTCGGCTCAACGATTGTGGCACCCGGCTTCAGCCGTCCGCTCCGTTCCGCCTCATTGATCATATTGAGACAGATCCGGTCTTTTACACTCCCGCCGGGGTTGGCATATTCAACCTTCGCATAAATCGTGGCTCCCCTCTGAGGAGACAATCGATTCAACCGAACGAGCGGAGTATTCCCGATCAGTCCCGTCACGTCGTTATATCGACGAACGGTCACCGACCACCTCCCATGTAAAACAAGAATTCAACGCGATCTCCCTCTTTCAGCGACGTACCGTCCAACCGGTTCCGATCGATCATGACGTCGTTCACCTCCACGGCAACCATCTGAGGGGCAATCTGCTTTGCGCGCAGAAGTTCCGAGAGACTCGTCGCCTGAACATCTTCTGGTTTTCCATTGATCGTAATGACCATGATCGGTACCTAGATAAATAATGTGGTTTCTGCGCCGGCGGTCAATGTTAAAATAGCCGGTAATCCCATCACGGCATCCACCCGTGTCGTGACCGCTTGCTCTTCCACACCCATGTACTCCAAGCCTGCACTGCAAGCCACTAGCCGGAATGTGCCAATGAGCCTGGCATCGGCAAACATGTCCGAAATCTTCGGCACCTTTTTCTCCTTCAACAGACGCGCGACCTCACCGGCAGCGGAAGCATATTCCGGAGGAAAATCCACCTCATCGATTCTGCCTTCTGCAAGCTTTTTAATCGTCCAGAACAGCAATACGACAATGACGTCTTTTCCCATGGCGGCGGCCGTCATACCGAGTGTCGCCACCTGATGAAGCTTGTCGTAGGTTGCATTATGGGCAAAAAGAACAAACCGGGGTTTCTGTGTCATTGGTATCCTTCACATGAGACTCGGTAAAGATTCCATCGCATTGTTGAATGCTTTAATTCACGATAGCGCTTCTTTGTGTTCTTTCCTCTGGATCGGCGCATGGGACGACCTCACTCGTCATTGAATATGCACACTTGGAAACTTGGCTGGAAACTGCTTTTCCAGTGCTGTCGTCAGCGTATCGGCAATAGCATAGACATGTTGCTGCATCGCCTGCCACGTTTCCGCCTCGTGGCCGTAATCTTCCGCTTGCAACTCGTTGATAAGCTCAACATGATGAGCCCCATGCGCAGCGAACAGGCCTTGAACGGTGGCCTTCGGGAGATAGCGATTGGCCCCACTGAGGAATGCAGCGATCTCGTCGGTATTCGAGGCATAGTCGGCCAATGCCGCATCCTGCAGGCTCTTGCTTCCGGCAACGGTGGCCTCGGAATAGGCTTTGATCGCGCCATAATGCTTGACGAGTAAGGCAAAGAGCTGCTCAGTCGCCGCTTCCCCGTAGAACGGCGTAAACACGTTCGCAATCTGTTTTGCGTTTGCCGTCACTGCCTTCTCGGCAAAGTCCAGCGCTTTGCGATTGTTCGTCGTGTGGTCCAACACGACATTTCGAATCCAAAAGTTGTGTCCTGACCACAAGTCACGCATGACGGCCTTCATGTCCGACACACCGAGAGGATTCAAGCCTGCCCCCGAGCGCCCTTGGTGCGCGCAACCTAGGCCAACGACCGCGAGTATGAGAACTGCCATAGCCCGATGTATCGGACCCATAATAACCTCCATGTATGCGCGATGAGCGGGAGTTGCTCCCTGCCAGCAGGGTGGTTGCGTCATCCTCCGACGACGTCCTGCCCGATGTCTCCTGGCGGGGTGATCAGCGACCCGCTTCACTAACCGGGGCCTTACATTTTGAATACATGCAATTGTTTCGGGTGCACAAAGACCACATCGCCTTGTTGCAATTTCAGCTCACGATAGCGTTCCTTCGTCAGCTCGACCGCGATAATTTCAGGTGATTCTTTGGATGTGAGTTCCACATGAACTCGCGCGCCGGCCGTAATGATGAACTGTACGGTTGCTTCCAACTGTGTCGGTGTGGTCCGTGTCGGGCTGAGTTCCAGATCGTGAGGCCTCACAAACGTCACTTCCCGATAGTTGGAAGCATCGGCATCGGTATGATGAGGTAGGTCACCGGCCTCTCTGTCCACGAATCGATCGTGTGCCATGCGTCCATGAAACACGTTGACGTCGCCGAGAAACTGATACACGAACGGGGTCGCCGGGTTTTCATAGACTTCATCCGGCGTACCGATTTGCTCGATATTCCCCTGATGCATGACGACGACACGATGAGCCGCTTCGAGCGCCTCCTCTTGGTCATGGGTGACCAAGATGCTCGTAATATGCAAATCGTCATGGAGACGCCGAAGCCAGCGGCGGAGTTCTTTACGGACCTTGGCATCCAACGCTCCAAACGGTTCATCCAACAAGAGAAGCTTTGGCTCCACAGCCAACGCTCTGGCCAGCGCCACACGTTGCCGCTGTCCTCCCGACAGCTGGCTGGGATAGCGATCAGCCATCGCTTGCAGCTGCACCAGCAAGAGCAGCTCATGAACTTTCTCCTGTATGCGAACTGCAGAAGGCCGTTGCGCTCGGGGCAGTACGCTCAGGCCAAACCCGACGTTTTCCGCCACCGTCATATGCCGGAACAGCGCATAATGCTGGAAGACGAACCCCACTCGGCGTTCGGTAATGCGCTGATCGGTCACTTCCGCGCCGTGCAGAAAAATGCGTCCCTGATCCGGTCGTTCCAATCCGGCAAGAATTCTCAGCAACGTCGTCTTGCCGCAACCGGATGGCCCCAGGAGGGCGACGAGCTCGCCGGATTTGACCTGAAGATTGACATCGTTCAAGACCGTGAACGTTCCGAACCGTTTGGTGACATGTTCCACATGGATACTCATGATGAACTCCTGGCTGAACAGGCGCCCTCGCCTACTTACCGCTGACTCGTGAGTCGATCGGCCGAGTCGGTTTTCCGTTCGATCAGCGCCTTCGCCGAAAGCGTTACGATTGCCAGCAAGGTTAAGAGCGAGGCAACGCCAAACGCAGACGCCGCATTGTATTCGTTGTATAAAATTTCGACATGCAACGGCATCGTATTCGTCAACCCGCGGATATGGCCCGACACCACCGACACCGCGCCGAATTCACCCATCGCCCGCGCATTGCAGAGGATCACTCCGTAGAGGAGGCTCCATTTGATATTCGGCAACGTGACACGCGCAAACATCTTCCAACCCGATGCCCCGAGCGTGATCGCCGCTTCCTCCTCTTCCCGCCCTTGCGATTGCATCAGCGGAATGAGCTCACGGGCGACAAACGGAACGGTGACAAAGATCGTCGCCAGGACGATGCCGGGCAATGCAAAAATAATTTTGATGTTATGCTCGGCCAGCCATGGACCCAGCCAGCCCTGAGCTCCAAAAAGCAGAACGTAGATTAATCCGGAGATCACCGGAGAGACGGCCAACGGCATATCAATTAGGGTAATGAGGGCCTGCTTGCCGACGAATTCGAACTTGGCGATGGCCCAAGCCGCCGCGACCCCGAACACGGCATTCAGAGGCACAGCCACCGCCGCAACCAGAAGAGTCAAACGAATAGCCGCAAGTGCATCGTCATTAAGAAACGACGCCATGTAACCGGATAATCCGTGTTTCAACGCCTCGCTAAAGATAGCCGCAAGGGGAACGAACAGAAAGAGTGTTAAGTACAAGAACGCAGCGGCAATCAGCAGCCGGCGAACGAGCGCGCCCTCGGTCGTGAGTGAATCCTTCCACTGGAGATCTTTATCTGTGGCAATAGTGACGGAGTTCATGAGTAGCCTATTGATTCATGTGGCGAGCGCTGCTCCACCACTGCAAGAGATTGATGGCCAAGGCCAAGACGAACGACGCCACCAGCATGACAACGCCCAGCGCGGTCGCTCCCGAATAGTCGTACTGCTCCAACTTGGTCATAATCAGCAGCGGGGTGATTTCCGACTTGAGCGGCATGTTCCCGGCAATGAAAATGACCGATCCGTATTCCCCGACGGCGCGTGCAAATGCCATCGCGATTCCCGTCAGGAGGGCCGGCCAAAGTTCGGGAACGATGACCGCGCGGAAGGTTTGCCATCGATTGGCACCGAGCGTGGTGGCGGCCTCTTCAACTTCTTTGTCCAAATCCTGCAACACGGGCTGCACGGTGCGCACGACGAACGGCAATCCGATGAACGTCAGCGCGACCAAGACACCCAGCGGGGTAAAAGCGATCTTGATGCCCAACGGTTCAAGGTAACGCCCGATCCATCCATTCGATGCATAGATCGAGGTGAGTGTAATGCCGGCGACGGCAGTCGGTAGAGCAAACGGCAGGTCGACGAGCGCATCCACCAGAGAACGGCCGGGAAAGCGGTACCGGACCAACACCCACGCGATGATCGACCCAAACAATCCGTTGATCAACGCTCCCAGCAATGACGCGCCGAATGTCAGCCGGTAGGAGGCAACCGCCCGCGGGTTAGTGACGATGTTCCAAAACTGTTCCCATGACAAACTACTGGTTTTTACAAACAGCCCACTGAGCGGAATCAACACGATGAGACTGAAGTAAAACACGGTGAATCCCAAGGCCAAACCGAATCCGGGAAGCACGCTGGGATGTTTCAATACAAGATTCATTCGACCTTTACCCTATGATCCCATGACACTGTGAGACGCGTCCGTACCAGTTATACTGCTATTTCTTGTCATCCGCTCCATTATCGTACGATCAGCTCGATCGGCGACAGGACTCCTTCCGTGTTGTTTCTCCGGATGCTTCCGAGACTGTATGCCGTCACGCAATGCGGCGCGAGCCAGTAAACGCGTCGAGTCAAGCATCGGAAGCGCTGCGTGATGCCCAGACATGAGCAGCGGCAGTTCCGTGCATGCGAGAATCACCGCCTCCGCTCCCTTTCGAGCCATGTCCGCAACAATATTCTGCACGCATGCTCGCGATTTGCTTGTAAACAGCCCCGCGACCAACTCGTTCCGAATAATTTGCTGGATTCGAATCCGATCATCTTTCTTTGGAACCATCGTTCCAATGCCTGATTGCCGCATGTTTTCGGTATAAACCCCGCCTTCCATGACCGTCTGAGTGCCGAGAATTCCAATTCGACGCCATTGATGCTCAACCACTTCCTCCACGACGGGTTTTGCGATATGAAGCCACGGAATGGACGATTCAACCAGGCTAAACGCCCTATGCAACGTATTGTTCGGACAAATGATATAATCGGCTCCGGCTTGTTCCAGTTTGGCTGCCGATTGAGACATGAGAGCAGCTACGCCTTCCCAATCCTCCCGCTCGATCGCATCGAGATACCAGTGAAGCGGGAACGAATGGAGCGAGATTTCGGGATGCGCATGTCGTCGACCCATTACTCCCTCCGCCTCCAAGCATAAGGTCCGGTAACAGAGGGCCGCACCCTCCGCTGTCCCCGCGACGATACCGATGTGCGGTATTCTTTCAGTGAGGTTGTCCATTGAATGAACGTTCCTGCAATCGTCGGGAATCAAAACACACAGAATGAGCGCCGATATCCTTTTGCTGACTTCTTTTTTGAAAGTACACGGGAAGCCCTCGGCGCGACGCTTCGCTGCGCACTCTTTTTGCCAATGCATGATTCACGCGGTCCAACACCACGACGACCGCATCGGTGGCTTTCGGGATCGACCGTACCAGATCACGATGCTTGCGCCCCGTCCAATGCTCCACATGACTTTTTCTGCCGATCGACCATTGTCGGAAGCCTTGGACGGAATCACCGCCGACTACAAGAATGTTCATGACATCTCCTGACCGTTCAGTGATCGGCGACAACATGTTCTTCGGTTGGAAGCGCCGCTCGGCTCACTGCCGCCTCTTCTTCCGCTCGGCGAGCTATTTCGGCTTGTAGATTTCATCGAAAACTCCGCCGTCCGCAAAATGTGTTTGCTGTGCTTTTTGCCATCCTCCGAAGACGTCGCTGATCGTAAATAAACTGACTTTGGAGAACTGATCGGCATACTTAGCCAACACTGTCTCCGAACGCGGACGGTAGAAATGTTTGGCGGCAATCTCCTGAGCCTCATCTGAATAGAGATATTGCAAGTAAGCCTGCGCGACCGTTTGGGTGTTTCTTCGCTTGGCCACCGCGTCAACGAGCGACACCGTGGGTTCTGCCAGAATACTGATCGATGGGGTCACGATCTCGAATTTTCCCGCACCAAATTCCTTGAGCGCGAGATACGCCTCGTTTTCCCATCCCACCAACACATCGCCGATCCCCCGCTCAACAAATGTCGTGGTCGCGCCTCGCGCGCCGGTATCGAACACCGGCACATTGGCGTAGAACTTCGCAATAAACTCCTTGGCTTTGGATTCATCGTTGCCGTATTTCTTCAATGCATGGCCCCAGGCCGACAGATACGCCCATCGGGCCGCGCCAGAGGTCTTGGGATTCGCGGGGATGATCGCCACTCCAGGCTTCACGAGGTCGTCCCAATCCTTAATGCCTTTGGGATTTCCCTTGCGGACCAGAAATACGATCGTCGAGGTATAGGGAGCGCTATTGTGGGGAAGCCGGCTCTGCCAATTGCGGGGAATCGCCTTGGCTTTTTCGGAGATGGCGTCGATATCGTAGGCCAAGGCCAGCGTGACGACGTCCGCATCGAGGCCATCGATCACCGCCCGCGCCTGTTTGCCCGAGCCTCCATGCGATTGTTTGACGACAACGGTTTGACCTTTTTCCCTCTGCCAATACTTTGCAAACGCCGAATTATATTCTTGATACAGCTCCCGCGTCGGATCATAGGACACATTCAGCAACGTGATGTCCTCCGCACGCAGGACAAGCGGGCTTGCAGCGATGAGGAATACCCCGAGAGCAATAAGTAATGTTCGACGAGTCGTCATGTTCTAATCCTTTCTTTCATCTGATTGGGTGATGATTCTGGCCATCAGAATGCAAGCTGTAACCGGGTAAACAAAGTTCGTTCGTCCGGACGATCCTGGACATTCGTTCCCGCCGCGTTGATCGGGGTAATGCCTTCTCCTGCACCACCGGTAAATCTCGTCTCTGTATAGTTCAGCGCGACTCTCGTATTTTGATTGAGATACCAGTTCAGGCCGACCGCCCACGACCGAGCGCGCTTTGCGCTTTCCGAAAGATTGGCATAACCACCCGTGAACGCTGTGCCCGCGGGATTCTTGAACGTGTCTTCATCGAGAACCATCTCGCTATACCGTCCAACGACCTCCCAGGCTCCCCAACCTTTTCCGAAATCGAAATTTTGCCTCGGTTTCACGCCTCTAAACGAAGCTCTCTCTCCTGTTAAAAGATACGAGGCAGTGACATGCCAAGCCTGATGATGCAGTGTTTTTCCAGTGTTTGGCGTGATGGTCGTGTTGGAACCGGGTCCACCGCCCGGAGGAGAACCACCGGTGGAGAGGCTGACGTCCTGAATCACTTGTGCATATTCACTAATGATCCCCAATGGTCCGATGAAATAATACGCCTGCGGTGACACCCGTATACGGTTTCCATCAGCCACGGCCGCACCGCTATACCGAAAGAACGTATTCTGGCTGTCCGAGAGATAGCTGGGCAGACCGTTTCTTGTGGCATCCGCCGCCGACGTATCAGTGAAATTCAGGTTCCTCTCACCGCGCACTTCGGTGTATGTGGCAGCCGCTCCGATACCTAGACCGTTCAACACCGTATCGTCATTTATAAATGGCGTGGCGAAAAGCCGCCCCGTGAACTCTTTGCGCCCATCGAATTCAGGACCCGTATTGATATTGCCTCCATCAGAAACCCCGTTCACCACGCCAAAGGCATAATTCAACCGATCTCGAAACACATCGCCATGCACCGCGAGGCCCAAATCTCGATTCGGCAGAATGGCATTCGTTACATAACTTCTCTCTATGAATTTGATGTCGTACGCGCTTTGTAAGCGCTCCAACCCGACAAAGGATTTGAATTTACCAAGACGGACTTTAAAGGCGGGATCGAATCTGGCATCGATGTAGGCATCGACCACCGTTGCGGTGCCCCCCGCAAAATCCGGAGTAAAGCGGAAATCATATTTTCCAAACAAGGTGCCTTCGATAGTCGGGCGAACGCGACGCAAGTACCAAGAATCACTCGCGTCATGAAATCCATTGGCATCGAGATCTCCGGCACGTTGATCGGTGCGGTTACGGATATCACTCGCCCCTTCAAAATGAAGCCGATGGTCGAGTTGAATGATGCCGCGGAACCTAATGCTGTTGCTCCCATCGGCGGATTCCAGCGAAAACCCTGAGCTACTAAACTTCACGATCGGTGTCGCTTTCTTTGCCGTGTCTGCGGCTTCCATATCCAATTCGCGCTTCCGTTTCAAAACTCGAATTTCCTGATCCAACTCCTCAAACCGCTGTTCGATCGACTTTTGGCTGGGTCCCACTTCCTCTTGGGCATTCGCTGATACCGTCAATCCGAGAATGATACTGGTGAACACGACTTGCTTAAACAACCATGACCTCCGCATCTGAGAATCTCCTCCTCACGACGGGAATCTCCGGTTGTCCGGTCAATCCACCAATGTGTGTCAGCACTGTCGCGGCATCGACTTCCATTGTTTGGATGACCGATGCCGTACACCGTCCCTTGCCTATAAAAGCTATAGGCGATCCATTCGCATCTTTTCTTTCCGTTCGATCTGAACCACTTTGGAGTCATGAACAATAATTTCGACTGACCCGAACCGAATCCCTTTTAATGCGCGCAAGATCGCTTGTTCGACGGCCCGATCCGAGGATGGAATCGCTACCTCTTGATCCAATCCAAACACGTCTTGACTCCTAATTCGCATGGATTAATTAATCTTTACATTGCCGATCGTAATTAACGATGCATCTTATACATAAACTATAGTTTCTTTGTCAACATAATAAATTGTCACTTCTTCATCTATGTAACAACGTCTCTAAATACTGTAAACATTTGATAATTATACATTCTATACACTGCCTCCATGCGAACACGAGATCGCAGGGGATAGAACCGACACATGTTCAGATACGACCGGATCGTGTTTTCTCATTTTGAAGTGGCCCGAGCCATCAATGGACGCCAGGCTGACGTGGGAATCGGAATTCGCTCTGCGGCGCAACTCTTTGACCTCAATTTCATTCCATTACAAACCGCGCGTTACGATCTGGTCGTGCCTAAGCCCTACTTAGCATCTCACCCGACGCTTCCTCGCTTGTTTGAGACCATCGCGAGCGGACCGTTTCGAAACGAACTTGAAGCCTTGGGAGGCTACGACATCAGCGACATGGGGAAAATCCATGCATTGCGGACAACCTGATTCATCTTTTTATTTAAGCACACACGTTCACAACAATAATCGGAACGAGAGAAGGATGAAATTGAAGAGATCGTTATGGTGGGCCTTGTTCACGGTAATGCTTGTTTCTTGAGGGAATCTACACAGCGACAGCCGTCGAATTGCCCTGAGTCGAATTCGGATCGTCCTAGTTTCTGCCTCCCGCCGACCATTCTCTAATCGGCTCACATTTGGCTGGAATGACTTCGAAACGTTAGCTGGACACGGCTGCAAACCTGAAGAAGCGACAGGCCGTTAGGGAATGGCCTTCATGAACACAGTTGGCCCGTCATGATACAAGTAGGCGTGGTACATATTTGGGGAGTCTGGAACATCTTTGCAATAGGAATCGTGATATGGGCCATAACCGGGCTCGCCTTGGCTGAAGAACCGCCCGATAGAACTTCTTCGCACACCCCTACAGGACTTGCCTCAAATCTTCTAGAAGCGGTTTCCACCATCAAGCAGCGGGCGGAGGCACAAACTGGCACAAACTCGATCGAACTGGCCGATGCGATCCTCAATCGACGGCAGGAAATCGAGTGGAATCGATACCTCAAAACCGCGCTGCATCTTCCTGACTGGACCGACCTGGGGCTCGAGCAACGTACACGACTTGAATCCTATGACCACCCTTGGCGCGCGAGTCAGGCTATTGGAAACGGACAGACGGATACTCAGATTCTTCTACGGTCGCGAGTGCGTTTTGGATTGGGAGGAAACGGACCGGTGCGATTCCTGTTCGAGGGACAGGATTCGCGTTCCTTTCTCAATGGAGATCCAGGAGATTTCCGGGACACCACCACGGTCGATGAGTTCGACATCCTCCAGTTATTTGGATCATTGACGCTGAACAATGTATTCAGAGAGGGACTGCGCACCGATGTCCATTTTGGGCGCATGACCATGGATGTGGGCAAGAGACGGCTGATCGGACGAAACGCCTTTCGCAACACCGTTAATTCTTTCGATGGATTCCACTGGCAAATCAGTCAGGGCAAGACGTGGCGATTCAGAGCCTTTCTCCTGGAGCCGGTCGTTCGAGACGATGTGAGACTCGACACACAGAACGACAAGTCGCTCTTTTGGGGAACCTACTTCGAAAGCCATCATTTCCCCTGGTTCCAGATCGACGCCTACTACCTGGGCCTGAACGATAGGCGCGTGGCGAATGTGACGAATCATCGCACCTATTCCACGTTCGGCGGCCGCTTGTATAAAGATCCCAAGCCGCGAGAACTGGATTACGAAATTGAAAGTTCCTGGCAGATTGGAACGAGCGGCCTGATTGACCACTTTGCCCATTTCCATCATCTGGATTTGGGATATACGTTCAAATTACCCTGGACGCCGAGGCTAGTATTCCACTACGACTATGCCAGCGGAGATCGCCGGCCTGACGATAGTCAGGATGAGGGTTTCGACACCCTGTTTGGCTCTCGGCGTTTTGAGTACGAACCCACCAGCCTCTGGGGTCCATTTTCCAGAACGAACCTCAATTCACCGGGTTGGCGATTGATCGTCACGCCCGCGCCGGGTTGGATTCTGCAAGTTAAACATCGCGTCTGGTACCTGGCGCAGAGCCGAGATTTCTTCGGCAGTTCCGGCTTGCGGGATCCCACGGGCAACGCCGGCACTTCGTTGGGGCATGACGTGGATCTCCAAGCACAATGGGCTCTCAATGCCAATCTTGATTTCGATGTTGGATACGTCCATTGGTTCAAGGGTTCGTATTTTGACAGTCCCGCCATCATTGCCCAAATGCCGCCCGGCGGAAGTAAAGACAGCGATTATTTTTATGTTTCAATGCGAGTCAGGATCTAGGAGAGATCGGACGATATCGCGCAGGACGGAGAAAGCACACATTGGATTTCTAACAGATCTAGATGTGAGCGCACGGTGGGTCACCATTCGATTGGCAACAATGACGGTGCTTGTCCTGTTGGTGGTGGGCACGCCCCTCGCCTGGTGGCCAGCGCATACTCGTCCCATCATGGAAAAGCCACCGTCGCACTACCGATTGTCCTCCCTCCCACCGTCCTGGGGTTCTCTATCCTCATTGCGTTGGGCACTTACGGACCGCTCGGTCGTTTTGCTCACCTCTCACTAGCCTTCACCTTACACCGGCCTGGTGATCGCCTCAGTGTTTA
>NZ_JBLYIG010000406.1:0-2533 GCF_049222245.1 Nitrospira sp. BLG_2
CGCACCTATCTCACCAACATCGCGATATCGCATACGTGAAGCACGTACAGACGCGCTCTACTTTCGACTTGCCTACGGATCATGAAAGCTGGGACTATCGCTTCTATCGTCCGTGCACTGAGATTCCCGATACCATCTGGAGACTCCCGGGGCGAAACCTGTGGGATGATGATCCGACACCGATATGAGACGGCGAGGATATCCGCTCGCCGGTGGATTTCGGTTACAAGCCACCGTTCTTATTCACCAGTAAAATTGAGAAGGCGACGGCGGAACTGAAGGAGACGAGCTTATAGCTCAGCTAGAGACAACGAAGAGATAGTCCCATGAGCATTGAAGACGTGTCCGATGAGACATCGGGATTTCCGCAATGGCAGACTACAGAGTCGTCGTGTTTTTCGGACGACGTCGATCAGGTTACAGCGGATGATGAAGGCACGATGGAAGAGAATGCGAACAAGTGTTACGGCGTCATTCACCAAGGAGTACACCATGCATCGTTCAAGAGCAACGTCGCTCGGGCTTCTGGCATTGATTCTCATGTTGACCGGCCTACTGGGAGCCTGCGCAGGAGGATTGGTGGGAGGCAAAGAGAAAAAGCGAGCGTATTTCAACAAACTGGAGCAAGAGACCCTGGAGCGTCTGGTCAAGGAGCATCCGGAAGCCAAGAGAGAATTGGCGGAATCGGTCGGCTATCTGGTTGCGGAACAGGATGTCGTCAAGATTCCGACGGTGGGATGGGCGAGCGGGGCCGGTGTCGTGATGGAAAAAGCGACCGGCAAGCGGTCGTATTTGAGGATTCCCGAACTCCAGTTCGGTTTGGGCTGGGGGGGCCGGGTGCAAAAGATCGTGATGGTCTTTCAAGACCCTGAGACGTTACGGGAGATTGCAGATGGAACGTGGTACGCCGGCGGCTCGACGGAAGCCGCGGCCAAGGCAGGCGATGTGGGTTTCGCAGGAGCCAGCGGGACAGCGGATTTCCTAAAGAGGGGCTACACGTCCTATGTGCTGACCGACGCGGGGGTGTCGGCGACCGCGACTGTGTCCGTCTTGCGCGCGCAACCCTATTCAATCGATTAAGCAACGCCCAGGGGCCCCTGTTACTTTTGACAGTTTCAACTGACAACCTGAAGTGGTACGCAAGTTAGGATGGAATGGCGAGCAAGAAGCAACGTGCATGCCAAGTCCAGTCGGTTGGCCATGTGGGTTTACGCTGGCCGCTGATAAAGCTTAAAAAAACCGAAAGCTTCGGATGCCGATTGCCGCGATACCGTCCCGGCCGTAGACCGGCAACTGCGCATCCAAATTGATTCTCGTCCTGCGGTGATCGAAGACACTCTTGAGGAAGTTGCGTGAGATTGTGACGAATACACAAACCCGAACAATCGGCGCCCCCTTGCGGTTTCGTAGTGTGTTGCTCGCCGGGTGCATTGTTCTGGTCGGCTGCTCCCATGCTGTCGATCAGCCGGCGGCGCCAAGCGGTCAGCCGATGCAGCGCTTCAAAGTATTGACGTACAACACACTGCATGGGCTCGAACCGAGCGGGCTGATCGTCAGGCCCAGTGAATCGAAGGACGCTCATCAGGCACGGCTCGATCTCCAATTTCAGCAATTATCCGTCATCCGGCCCGACGTGATGCTCTTGCAGGAAGTGAATCCCCTTCCCGAGATGGCGGAAGCCTATGTTGCGGCCATGAAGGAATTCGGCCTGACATATGCGCAAGTGCATCAGGTCGACGCGTGCGGCGTTCGGCTTGCGCCGAGGCTCGCGGTAGTTCCGGCATTGAACAACGGTCTCGCCGTTCTGGCAAAAGCGCCGCTTACAGTGAAGAAATTGCGTGGAATCAAGCTGAGCGGCGGGTTTGGCGGATGCGCGGATTCCGTCGGGATGCAGACGGGTGAGCTTCGCTATGCGCTCATTGCCGAAATTGAAAATCCGGATACCGGCCGCAGGCTCCTGGCGGTGAATCTTCATCTGCATTCCGGTATCGAGCGGAACGCCTTCTTCATTCAGAAGATCAACGAAGCGGTCGAACAGGGGAGAGTGCGTCGCGAAGACTTTGAGCCCATCGTAGACGCAATGGAAAAGGATCAAGAACGGCGACTCGGTGAGGTCCGACTGCTGATCGACGAAATACGGAAATCGAACGACGCCGGAAATTATCTCGGGGTCATCGTGGGCGGCGATTTTAACTTTGAGCCGGATGATCCAGAGTATCGTGAGCTGCAACGCGCGGGGCTTCGGGACACCTATACGATCGCGAGCCACGACGGCAACGTCTACAGCCTCGATCCGCAGCAAAATACGATCGCCGCCCAGGGATTGAAGGAAGTCCCATCCGCGCTTCGCGCAGCGATGGAGAGACTTCCGGAAAGCCGACAGCAGGAGATTCTGTCCGGGTATCAGAAGGGCATCAGTCAGGCGAGGCGCGTCGATTTCCTGTTCTTGATGAGAAACGCGGTGAGCCGTCCGAATGGGTGCTTGAAACAAGAATTGATCGGGCAACCAAGGACGGTCTCGACCATGCCGGGG
>NZ_JBLYIG010000407.1:0-3994 GCF_049222245.1 Nitrospira sp. BLG_2
CTCCTGTCGCTGGGTGACATGGCGAGAAGTACCGGGTTTCCGACGGTCGAGATCTTTCTGAATGTCTTCAGTCGACAGCGAAAGCCCAGGCGGGCAGCCGTCGACGACACATCCAATGGCCGGTCCGTGGCTTTCACCGAACGAGGTAACCGTGAAAATTCGACCGAAGGTATTGCCGGCCATACGGACTACAGCTCCCTATTCGACCATATCTAACTTAATTCGCAATTCCTTGAGTTGATCGGAACTCACAGCCGATGGAGCGTCGGTGAGAGGACATTGCGCTTTCTGCGTCTTTGGGAATGCGATGACATCGCGGATGGAGTCGGCATTGCCGAGCAACATGACCAACCGATCCAAACCAAATGCGATACCCCCATGCGGTGGTGCACCATACTCGAGCGCATCGAGCAGAAACCCAAACTTCGTCGAGGCTTCGTCCTTGCCGATTCCGAGGAGGTCGAACACTTTGCTTTGCACATCGCGCCGGTGGATACGAATACTGCCGCCCCCAACCTCACTCCCATTCAGCACCATGTCATAAGCCTTCGCCCGCACTTTCAGCGGATCGGACTCGAATAACACGAGATCTTCATCAAGCGGTGCCGTGAACGGATGATGCATGGCCACATATCGCTTCTCTTCCGCAGAATAGTCGAGCAGAGGAAAATCCGTCACCCAAAGCGGCTTCCAAGCGGTCTTGTCGATGAGATTCAGTTCTTCACCCAGCAACAGCCTGATACGCCCCATCACATCGTGGACGACGGAGGCTTTGTCCGCGCCGAATAGAACCAAATCCTCAGGCATGGCTTGAGGCAATGCCGCTGCAAATGTCTTGGCATCCAAGAACTTGGCAATTACCGATTCAAGTTGTCCTTCCGCCGTAACCTTGAGCCAGGCCAGGCCCTTGGCGCCGAAACTCTTCGCCGTTTCACCTAATGCGTCGATGCGTGTTCGCGACAGCGTCGCTCCGCCCTTCACGATCACGGCCTTGACGATACCGCCCTTGGTCGCCGCTTCTTTGAAAACCTTGAACTCACTCGACGCGCCAAACGCCGTCATATCGTAGAGCGGCATGTCGAACCGGAGATCAGGCTTATCCGATCCATAGCGGCCTACCGCCTCGGCATAGGTCATTCGAGGAAAGGGCGCCGGCAACTGTACACCGCCGGCCTTACTGAAGATGGTCACGATCATGCGCTCCATGAGACTCATGACTTGCTCACGATCCACGAACGACATTTCCAGATCGATCTGGGTGAACTCCGGCTGCCGATCGTTCCGGAGATCTTCGTCACGAAAGCAGCGGGCAATCTGATAGTAGCGATCGACTCCGCTGACCATCAAAACTTGCTTGAATAGCTGCGGCGACTGCGGCAGCGCGAAAAACTGCCCGGCATTGACGCGGCTCGGCACCAAATAGTCCCGGGCGCCCTCCGGTGTGCTCTTGGTCAGAATCGGTGTCTCTACTTCCAAGAATCCTTCTGCATTCACGAATTCCCTCGTGGCCTGCGTGATCCCATGACGGAGGCTCAAGAGCCGCTGCATCCTGGGCCGACGCAGGTCCAAAAAGCGGTATTTCAACCGAATCGCTTCCGTCACTTCGGCATCGTCTTCGATTAAAAACGGGGGCGTTTTGGCTTCATTCAGAATTTCCACCTCGTCGACGAAGACCTCGACTTCTCCGGTGGAGAGATGGGGATTCTTCGATTCATCCGGCCGCGCCATGACCCGGCCAATGACCGACACGACACACTCGCTGCGGAGCGAATGGGCGGCCTGATGCACCTGAAGGTTTCGCTCGGCATTAAACACCACCTGTGTGATGCCGGTCCGATCACGAAGATCGATGAAGATGACCATGCCATGATCGCGCCGCCGTTGAACCCACCCGTTCAAGACGACGGTCTGGCCGATCTGGTTCTTACTCAACTCTCCACAGCGGTGAGTTCGGATGTTCATGTCGCCTTCACTTTCTTCCCAGAAAACTTTTTGCTCCTCTCGGGCTTGGCCCACCCCTCTCTCCTGATCGGCCGCTTCGGTCTCGTTGCCGGCTCCTCTCCCCGTTCAACCGAGGTCATCCGCTCATCGATCAACTCGCGCAACGCGTTGGCCTCCCGATCCATCAAGAACCGAAATTCCCCCGGTTCCAGATTGCCGAGCGAGAGAGGCCCCATCCGAATCCGTATGAGCTTGAGGACCGGGTGTCCGACCGCGTCCAACATGCGCTTGACTTGATGCTTGCGTCCCTCACGGATCGTGATCTCCAACCAGGAGTTCGCCTCGACCTTTCGCACCTTCTTCACATGGGATGGACTCGTCATCCCATCCTCGAGTTTGACTCCTCGCTCCAAACGGCTGATCTCTTCATTACTCAACGCACCCTTCACTTTTATCAGATACGTCTTCGGCACATGATAGCGCGGGTGCAACAGGGCCTGCGCAAGCTCGCCGTTATTCGTCAGCAGCATCAATCCTTCGCTGTCGAAATCGAGCCGACCGACAGGGAACACACGAACGGAGACGCCCCGCAAGAAATCCTTCACGGTCGTCCGTCCGCCAGGATCATCGAGTGTAGACATCACGTTCTTGGGTTTATTCAGTATCAGGTACACAAACGGCTGCGCGGACGTGAGGTGCTTCCCGTCGACCTTCACATGATCTCGGGTGGGATCGACCTTCGTCCCGAGTTCCGTGATGATCCTGCCGTTCACCGATACGCGTCCCGAGACGATCAACATCTCAGCCTTTCGGCGTGACGAAAGGCCCGTGCCGGCGATAAGCTTTTGAAGTCTGACTTCCATTTTCATGAAGGCTGCGGTCGAGGTTCAGGCTGATGCTTCCAACTAACTTCTCACCCTTACCGTGCCCTCGACCTTATTCCCACTCAATTGTTGACGGCGGTTTTGAGCTGATGTCGTACACGACTCGATTCACACCTTTGACTTCGTTGATGATCCGATTCGACATGCGGCCCAGCACGTCATTCGGAATCTCGGCCCAATCGGCGGTCATGCCGTCTACGCTGGTGACCGCGCGAATCGCGATGACATGCTCATAGGTCCGCTGATCGCCCATCACTCCAACCGTTCGAATCGGCAACAAGACGGCAAACGCCTGCCAGATTTCACGATAGAGACCGGCACTTCGGATTTCCTGATCGACGATCCCTTCCGCCGCCCGCAGAATCGCCAACCGTTCCGGCGTCACTGCACCGAGCACGCGGATCGCCAAGCCTGGACCCGGGAAGGGCTGTCGCCAAACGATGTCGTCCGGCACTCCCAGTTCCGTCCCCAACACCCGCACTTCATCCTTGAAGAGCTCCCGCAGCGGTTCGATAAGTTTGAGCCTCATGCGCGCGGGCAAGCCGCCGACGTTATGATGGGTTTTAATCGTGGCCGACGGACCTTTGAAACTGACGCTTTCGATGACGTCGGGATACAGCGTGCCCTGGACGAGATACTTGATGCCTTTCAGTTTTTTGGATTCGGCCTCGAAGTGCTTGATGAACTGCCGACCGATGATCTTTCGTTTCCGTTCCGGATCCGTCACGTTCTTCAGATCGGCGAGAAACTGTTTGGTCCCGTCCAGAATTCGCAAGTTGAGATGTAACTGCGACGCGAAGGTTTTCTCCACCTGATCCCGTTCCCCCGTCCGCAAGACGCCGTTATCGACGAAGATGCAGGTGAGCTGATCGCCGATCGCCCGATGCGTGAGGGCAGCCGCGACCGATGAATCCACGCCGCCGCTCAGCGCACAGATGACCCGCTCCTTGCCGACCTGTTCGCGAATCTGCCCGACTGCGGTCTCCACATAGGACTGCATGGTCCAGGTCGGCTTGCATCCACAAATCTCATAGACGAAGTTGCGCAGAATCTTCGTCCCTTCCGGTGTGTGCGCCACCTCGGGATGGAACTGCAAACAATAGATCCGGCGCGTGTGATCGTCCCGCTTCATCGCCGCGACCGGCGAGTTGTTCGTATGCGCGATCGAC
>NZ_JBLYIG010000408.1:0-2519 GCF_049222245.1 Nitrospira sp. BLG_2
TCTCTTTGCGTGCGGTTCCAATCCTGCAACATCTGTCGGCGCTCGGGCGCCGTCAGTGTCGGCAGCTCGGACAGTTTGCTCCGCGGGTTCGCCAATGCGCTCTGGAGGAGAGTCTTATACTGCCCCAACATCCGTTCAGCGGTTCGAGGTTCGAAAAGATCTGTATTGAACGTCAAGTACGCTCGCCGGGAGAACTCCGTCTCAATCGTCAAGCTCAAGTCGAATTGTGAGGCTTGCGTCTCCACCTCGAACGGCACCCAACTCAAACCCTGAACGGTGATCTCTCCGATAGGAGCATTGGGCACATTGAAGAGCACTTGCACGAGCGGGGCGGAGCTATGGTCGCGAGCGGAGTGCATCGTTTCGACCAACTTATCGAACGGGAAATCTTGATTGGCATAGGCCTCTAATGCGGTCGTACGCACCCGTGCCATCAATTCGTTGAATGTCGGATCGCCGGAGAGATCGGTACGCAACACGAGTGTATTGACAAACGAGCCGATTATGGACTCGACCGCGGATTGAGTCCGATTGGCGATAGGGGAGCCTACGGCCACATCGGTTTGTCCGGAATAGCGACTCAAAAGAATCTGGAAACAGGCCAACAGGGTCATGAACACCGTCGCATTGTGTTCAGCGCTGAATTGCTTCAGTTGCTCGATCAACGACGCGGGCAATTCCAGCATGCAATGCGAACCATTGAATGTTTGTACCACGGGCCGTTGGTAGTCGGTCGGCAATGAAAGCTTGGAAAGCCCGGCGAGTTTCTTCTGCCAATAGTCCGATTGTGTGCTCAGCCAGTCATCGGTAAGACAACGCCGCTGCCATACCGCGTAGTCGGCATACTGCAGGAGGATCGGTTTTGCTGAAGGAACTTCTCCTCGGCAAAACGCGTTGTAGAAGAATGCAAACTCATGACCGATGACTCCGAACGACCACTGATCTCCGATGATATGATGCATCGTGAGCACCAGCACATGGTCCTCAGGTTCGATCTCAATCAATAAAAATCGTGCCAGAGGACCCTTCTCGAGATCGAACGACTGGTTCGCTTCCTGTTCCACAAGCCGAGCCGCCTGCCGTCGTCGCTGCTCGAGGGGCAGTTCCTGAAGATTCACTTCGACCCAATGAGGAGAGCGAAAAGGGTGGATCATTTGGACCGGTCCATCCCCACTCATCATGAACGTCGTTCTAAATGCCTCATGGCGGCTACAGATGGCATTGATCGTACTCCGTAAGGCTCCTTTGTTGAGCCGCCCCATCTGCCGAGAAGCAAACGGCATGTTGTAGGCCGTGCTATGAGGAGCCAGCCGATGCATCAGCCACATGCGTTGCTGAGAATAAGAAAGGGGAAGCGGCTGATCTCTGGACACCGGACTGACCGCCGGCATCACGGAAGTCTTTTCCCTCTGGCGTAACCGCATCACTTCTTCAGCCAACGCTGCAATCGTCGGTCGCTCAAAAAGCGCCTGTAGCGAGACGTCGACTTCAAACAGCTCGCGTATCCGGGAGACGAGCTGAGTCGCGACCAGTGAATGGCCGCCATGCTCGAAGAAGTGGTCGTGGATGCCTGCGTCGGGAACTTGAAGCACGGATTTCCATAGCACAGCCAAGGATTCTTCGACTTGGTTTCTTGGAGCCATTCTCGCTGCCGATAGACCGGCTGTGTGTTCCGGAGCGGGAAGAGCATGTCGATTCACTTTTCCGGTGGCGCTGAGCGGCATCATTTCCAGCCACAGAATGACGGATGGCACCATGTAGTGCGGTAATCGAGCGGCAAGATGGCTGCGGACCTGTTCGAGTTTGTCTTTGAGCGACGATTCCCCGGCGACATAACCCACCAATCGATGTTGGTCCGGTTTATCTTGTCGAAGCAGCACCGCCGCTTGATGCACGCCCGGGAAGTTACTCAACACACACTCGATTTCTCCTAGCTCGATCCGATAGCCGCGCAGTTTAACTTGTTGATCCACCCGTCCAAGAAACTCGACATTGCCGTCGGCGCGATGCCGAGCCAGGTCACCGGTCCGATAGAGCCTGGTGCCGGCTACAAAGGGATTCGCAAGAAACCGCTCTTGAGTCAACTGCGGTTGGTTGACATAGCCGCGGGCCAGACACTCTCCAGCGATATAGAGTTCTCCCGGCACGCCGACAGGCATCGGCTGCAGGCTTGCGTCCAGCACATAGAGCTGCATATGGTCGATGGGTTTGCCGATCGGGACGCGGGCCCCCGCCTCCTCGCGAGTCGTTTGATACACGCTGCACCAGACCGTGGCTTCCGTCGGTCCATACTCGTTGTACAGCACGGCATGAGGCAGAAGCTGGTAATGCCGTCGCACGAGTTCAAGGGGCAGGCTTTCTCCTGCCGTTATGACGACACGGAGCGATTCCAGCTGAGCGCTCGACGCTTCACCGAGAACGGCATGGTATAAAGAAGGAACCCACACGACGTGCGAGATGTGGTGACGCTCGATGAGCGCAGCCAGCTCCGGGGGGTCGCGATGGGCGGTCTCTGATGG
>NZ_JBLYIG010000409.1:0-2771 GCF_049222245.1 Nitrospira sp. BLG_2
ATCGTTGCGCTCGATCACCGACCGCCCACGTACGAATCGCCACATCCACAGCGTCCTTCAGAGACACGATGGACTGTTGTCGGACATACCCGATCATCCTCTGCTCAACTATCGACGTAGCGGCAAGCACCACATACCGGCTCTTTTCCTCAAAAGTTCCGTCGTAGTTGATCGTCAAAAACCCGTCTCTACCGGCTTTCCGGCTCAATTCTGCCAGCAGGATTTTCACGATGAAGGGGGCCTTGAACACCTCTTCGAACGCTTGTTTGATGACCGGCGCGATGCCGTACTTCACCAGGCGGCTCCCGGTCACATCGGAAGCGGAGCGATTGAACCCTTCGACGTGCGCCATTTCCAACAGATTGAAACGCAGTTTCTCCAGGTCGGCCGGATGCCCCATACCGCCTAAGGCCAGGCGATCATAAATCTCATATAACTTAGGCGTGCCTTTGCTCATCGTCGTGAGCAGAATGCCGTGCTCGTACGCGACCCCGACGACGGGTGTGCCCTCCTTGAGTTGATCGTCCAGATATTGCCGGCGATTTCCGACTGCTTCCACCCATCGATATGGCTCTTCATACATAGCTAATGCCCCTTACACACTTCGAGCAACCCTTGATTCAAACAGCGATCGGAGCTGAAGATCCGACATCACTCTGACACCACCGGCCGTGATGAACTTAATGACCGGATAGAGACCGGCATCACGGTTGACTCCGCCGGTCGCACTGTCGAATTCCGCCGCACTCGTCAATAGTCGCAACGCCTGAACGGTTGCCTGTTCTTCCGGCATCGTACTCAGGAGCTGCTCGCCCCATGTATTCAAGTAATGAAGGATCCCTCGGATTGTCGATGAGCCGGACCCCGATACCGCATATTCCACTCCCTCGAACTCCGCGCCGAGAATGTCGTAAAAGTAGATTTTCGCTGCCTCTTGCCCGGCATCGTAACCAGCAAAGATCGGGGCTACCGCGCCGGTTCCCGCCAACGCCGCCGCGACATTCTCTTTCAACAATTTGGATAGAGATCGGAGCTTTCCCTCGAAGCTGAGTTCCTGGAGTTGTGTCCGCCGATAATACTTGAAAGAATGTTCAAGGATGCGCGCCATTTCATAGGCAGTTGCCGGCACTCCGGCGATCGCCATGACACTATACCGGTCGATCTCCAATACCTTGTCAGTGCGGTCGTACATCACCATATTCCCGGCGGTCGCGCGCCGATCTCCCGCGACCAGAACGCCTTCGCGATATTTAAACGCGAGGATGGTGGTGGCGGTCGTCAGTTCTTGCCGTACCCCGGACTGTCCAGACAATCCGAACTCGTATCCCCGTTCTTTCAAGAGCTGGTAGAAATCGCCTTGCAGGCCCATCTAGTTCCTCAGTGCCGAATGTGAAGTGTTGAGCGCTGAGTAGTTAAAGAGGGTCGCCCTAAATACTCAGCACTCAAGACTATTCCCCGGTCCTCTGTCGATACCGCTCTGCTTGTTTGGGATCAACTTTACGCATACGCTTCAGAAGGCTATCCTTATCCGGTGATCCGGTGTCAGGTCGCCGAGGTCCGCCGCCTTCTTCTTCAGGACGAGGCGACTTCGGCATAGGATCGACTGGGCCTTCGCGTCGTTCCGGTGCCATGTTGTATCTCATACCTGTCTATCCTTTCCATCGTTCCACAATCTCAGCGCATCAACCGGCGAAGAAGCTTTCGAAAAAATCTGTGCGCATCTCTGTACTTCATCAGGAGCGAAAAGATCTCCCATCTCGAGGACTCGCGATCGGAACCCGCCTGTAAACTGCACACGCTCCCACTGAAGTGATTTGATTCCCCATGAAAATCGCTGCACGCAAAGTCCGCGCAGCCCTCCACGGGTGTCGCTCGGACCATTCCGAATGGCCTCCTCGATCTTTTCGTCAGTCGTCATCCGCCAAGCCTTCCCTTCCGCTTCCAATCCTAGATACAGCCCCTGTTCCGGGTCCACATTGTGATACTCCAGGTCCAAACTCGCCAGCCAGGGATCGTCCCATCCGATCCGTTCTTCTTGCATGAATGTTTCCAGCAACCACTGTTTCGTGACCCAATCCAGCTTGCCGACCAATTGAAACCGGTCTTGCGCCAACAAGCGTAAGGTCTCACCCCATTCCGCCAACAGCCAATCCGACTCCTCGTCGGTGCCTGTCAGTTCGTGACATGCCGCCTCATGGTAGCGCCGTTGAAGCTCCAAAGCAGAAAGCGCGCGTCCGTCTTTAAGCCGGACCACGGCTTTGAGGTCCGGATCGCGCGACAACTGTTTCACCGCGGCCACCGGCTGATCCAGCTCAATGTGAGGCATCGTTCCTCGCTCGATGAGGTCGAGCACGAGCCGTGTCGTCCCGATCTTCAGCGCCGTCGCATACTCGCACATGTTGGCATCGCCGATGATGAGATGGAGGCGGCGATATTTTTCACGATCCGCATGAGGCTCGTCTCTCGTATTCAGAATAGGCCGATTATGCATCGTATCGACGCCCATCTCGGTCTCCATAAAGTCGGCGCGTTGAGAGATCTGATACCCGCCTGGAACGTATCCAGACTCCTGCGCTTCGGTGCCGACCTTTCCCGCACCCGTTATCACTTGTCGACTTACCAAGAACGGCATCAAACCAGCGGCGAGGGCTGGGAAAGGGACGTCCCGCGAGACAAGATAGTTGTCGTGACATCCGTAACTGTGGCCATGAAAATCGGTGTTGTTCTTGTAGAGCCGAACATGGGCACCGCCGAGCACCTGATTGCGCCGC
>NZ_JBLYIG010000410.1:0-6285 GCF_049222245.1 Nitrospira sp. BLG_2
GGCTGAAAAACTGACATCCTCCGCCTGGGCGCCGTCGCGCAAGGTGGTGTCATAGATTTCCAGCGATGTCGCTTGGTCTGTAGGCGGCTTTAATTCAGGAACCGACCGTTGCTCACGAGAAGCGCGGGAAGGACTGGGTGGATAAATTTTTCGAGCCATAACAGGAGAGGGTACCAGGTGCGGGGCTTCCCTGTCGAGACGTCAGGCAGGGGAACTCGCCACAAGTCTAGGCGCATGCGAGAAAAACCAGCAACTACGCTGGAATGGCCTCATCCTCAAGCACAGGAAGGCTCGGATCCGGCGTGACAGTTAGCCATTTGAGAGCGGCAAGATTACGAATGGTCGAAGCAACCGTTCCTCGATCAAGAGGCGGGCGGCGGCTTCGTGCCCAACATCTGCTCAAGACGAACGATGAGGGGTACCAGGTCATCCTGCACCGTCTTCCAGAGGACATCCAGGTTGATGTCGAAATAGGCGTGGACGAGGCGATGACGCATGCCGACAATGTCCTCCCAGCGAATCTCTGGAAATTGAGCCTGCGTGTTTTCGGACGTGCGAAAAGCTGCTTCACCGATGATCTCAATGGTCTTGACCAGCGCCAGCACCAACTGACGGTCGCTGTTGAGATCGACGCGATTTCGGCCTCGCACAAATCCGAGCGCTTCACGCGCCGCATCGAGCATGTGCCGCAGCCGGACGTCATCATCCTTGCGCATATTGAACCTCGGCCTCCTTCAACACATCATCGCGGAAATATCGGCTCAAATCTTCGGGCGTGCGAAGATCCACCTTTCGTCCACCGAATAGCGCGGACAGTTCACGTTCCATGCGCGCGATGCCGAACAGGCCAGGAACGTGGGCGGGTTCGAACTCTACAAGGACATCAATGTCGCTCTCGGGGCCGAAATCGGTCCGCAGCACGGACCCGAAAAAGGCCATGCGGCGGATATGTCGTTGCCGGCAAAATTCCGCAAGTTGTTGCTGATCAACCGATATGTTCGCCATCAGCCTACTCTTCCTACCTTCCTGGACCGCTTGAGCGCGGCGGAAGTTACCGGCGCTGGAATCGATGCCGGCATAGTTGGTCCTGTCAAATCCAGCCTCTCAGTATATCAAGCTGCGCTTCATACGATCATTCAAAGCCTTGTCGGTCCTATCAGCACCATTAGGCAGAGAATCGCAGAAAACCTCAAAGACTTTCAGCACTTCGTCCCCTCCGTGGGTTGCTGAATCTATCTTGGCGAGGCACCGGGGCGATCGTCATAGGTTATTCGAAACACAGTGTCAGTCAGCCAGCGCTTGAAGGATTCGTTATCCATGAATTGCTTAAACAACTCTGTGTCATCTTTGAGGACGGCCGTCATCACGCGCGTGAGCGCCTTGTCATGTTCGATACGGGCGTTCTGCTTGTCGGAGTTCTGCTTCGCATTCTGATAGGCTGTGTCCGCCGCCACGCGGTTCGGAATGTCTTCCGTGATCAGTTTGTGCACACGGTCCGCATCGGACCAAGGGATATTGCCGAACTGATCGTTAAAGGATTTCAGAATATTGGACAAGCGATCAAGCTGCGGTTCCAACTTGCTACCACCAGCGGTCATCGGCACCGGCTCAATCTCCGCGTTTTCGTCAGGCAATTGAATCTTCATGGCCGCCTTCTTCTCGACGCGATAACTGTCCATATCGATGGCTTCCAGGATGCCTTTGGACAGATCTTCCTCCTTGGGCGCGGGCAGCTTGGGGACAAGGAAGTTCAGAAAGATAGACAGGCGTTCCCATTCGGCATTCGTATAGGGCAGGATTGAAGAGAGGAAACCATAGGCGCGGAGAAATCCCTTGGCTTTTCCCTTGAAATCCACCTGTCCATCCTCGTCAAGCTGGTCCTTGTACACGGCGACAGAGGCATCCAAAATTGGATCAAGCTTGTCTCGCTCAGCCCCGCCGAGATACAGCACCACCAGCTGATCAATTTGAGCCGGAGCGTACACTTGGTAACCATCGAGTGCGGCCTTTAGATCATGCAGCTTATTGGGATCGGTCTCCTCGGCAAGGATCGTTGTGCGGTAGTAGTCGGCAAAGGCCTCTTGAATGGTGTCACTGTCGTTCATGAAATCGAGCACGAACACATCATGCTTTTGTGGATGTGCGCGGTTGAGGCGAGAAAGCGTTTGCACCGCTTTGATACCGGAGAGGATCTTGTCCACATACATCGTGTGGAGCAGCGGTTCGTCGTAGCCGGTCTGAAACTTATCGGCGCAAACCAGAAAGCGGTATGGATCCTCCTGAATCTTGTCCGCGATCTGGCTCGACGGAAACCCGTTCAAAGAAGTCTCCGTCACCTTCACGCCACCGTATTCATGCTCGCCCGAAAAGGCGACGATGGTCTGATAGGGACTCTTGCGCTCCCTCAGATAGTCGCGGAAGGCGTGGTAGTACTGGATGGCCCGCTCGATCCCACTCGTCACCACCATCGCACGTGCCTGTCCTCCGATTTTGTTGAGGGCCAGCACCTGCTCATGAAAATGGTCCACCATGATTTCGGCCTTGAGACGGATGGCGTGATCGTGGCTTTCCACATAGCGACGAAGCTTTTTCTTTGCCCGCTTGGTGTCGAACTCCGGGTCGCCTTCTACCTTTTTAACAAGTTTGTAATAACTCTCAACCGGTGTGTAGTGCTTCAGTACGTCGAGAATGAAGCCTTCCTGGGTTGCCTGCTTCATCGTGTAGCTGTGAAAAGGTTGGTGACGCACCTTCCCTGCAGTGTCAGGCGGGAGCGCCTCGCCGAAGATCTCCAGCGTCTTGTTCTTGGGTGTCGCGGTGAAGGCGAAATAGCTCGCGTTGGGCAAGAGCTTCTTGGCCTCCATGATTCGGTTGATCTTATCTTCAAGTGTCTCGTCATCCTCCCCTTCCCCGGCGGTCGAGAGAGCCATACTGACTGCCGCCGACGTTCGACCACCTTGGCTGGAATGGGCTTCATCGATGATAATCGCGAACTTCTTGCCACGTTGCTCGCTGCCGATTTCATCCAGGATGAACGGAAACTTTTGGACCGTAGAGATGATGATCTTCTTCCCCTCGGCGATAAACTTGCGCAGGTCGCCCGAGCGCTCGGCATGCCCGACGGTGGCCCCAACCTGGGCGAACTGTTTGATGGTGTCGCGAATCTGCTTATCGAGGATGCGCCGATCTGTTACGACAATGATCGAGTCGAAGACTAGGGCATCATCTTCCTGTAAACCAATGAGTTGATGCGCGAGCCAGGCAATGGAATTGGATTTGCCGCTGCCGGCTGAATGTTGGATCAGATACCGCCGACCCGCACCATGTTGTCGCGCATTGGAAAGAAGTTTGCGTACCACGTCGAGCTGGTGAAAACGTGGCCAGATCTGCACCGCCTTCTTTTTGCCGGTCTTCTCATTCTTCTCCTCGACGATCTGCGCATAGTTCTCAAGAATGTCGGTCATCCCGTCGCGAGTAAGAATCTTGCGCCACAGGTAGTCGGTCTTAATCCCGTAAGGGTTGGGAGGATTGCCCGCTCCGTCATTCCAGCCTAGATTGAAGGGCAAAAACCAGGAGCTTTTCCCTTTTAGGTGTGTGCAGAACCGTACCTCGTGGTCATCCACAGCAAAGTGGACGACGCAGCGTCCAAACTCAAAGAGCTTCTCGCGCGGATCGCGATCGCGCTTGTATTGTTCAACGGCATCTTCCACTGTCTGCTTGGTTAAACTATTCTTCAGCTCGAACGTCGCGATCGGAAGCCCATTGATGAACAAGGCAAGATCGAGCGCTCGTTGTGTTTCGTCACGGCTATAGCGAAGCTGCCGGGTGACTGTGAACCGGTTTGACGCATTGAGTGTGGCGGCCTTCTCATTGCCGGGCGAGGGTGATCCATAAAATAGATCAATATCGTGCGGCCCATCTTTGATCCCATGACGAAGGACATCGATGATGCCGCGCTTCGAGACCTCCCCTTGGAGTCGGGCCAGAAACTTACGCCGGGTCGGGCTATCGTTGGCGAGATCGAGAGCTTCGGTAACTTTCGGCTGAGTGGCGTGCAGGAAGGCGCTGAGCTGGGGAAGATCTACACAGAATTCGCGGTCGTAGTCTTCAGCCTGACCGGGAATCCATCCGGTACCGCCGTACCGTTCCCGAATGAGGCTAATACCCTCTCCTGGGGGTGGCGCTTCGCCAGAGGCTTGGCCAGCCATCGCCGCGACGATGAGGCTTTCAAGACCCTTCTCGCTGGTGTCGGTGTTCACGCGTGCTGTGCAGGCGCGTTATTGGATAACCATCCCTTGTCCCGAAGCACTTGCCAGGCAAGGGCGATCTGTTGCGGTGAGAACCGTCGCTTCCGCTCGTTCCATCTAAATGTCGCCGCCAGGGCCTCCTCCGGTGTCAGAGCACCCTCCCGCGTTGAAACCCAATGAACCGTGGATAACAACTCAAGACCGAATGGAGTCTCGAACCCTTTGACAAGGTCGGCAACCCGATGGAAACGACGTTGTGTATGCGGATGTCCTTCCAGAAACTGTTCAGCATCGGCAATTGCTCCAGGCACAAGTTCAAGAGGCTTCTGGGGATCGTCCACTCCATCGGTATAACCAGAGGTGAGGTAGCCTTCCACACTCAAGAGAAGGTGTCGCAGGTTTTCCGCATATGGCCCATACGGCGCCTTCACATACCGAAGTCGAAGAGAACTCTCTCCCGCTTCTTGCATGAAGTAGAGGAGCTTATGCACTTCCAGTAGGCTAATGAAAGGGTCCATCAGTCCGGCAAGGTAGCGTTGCATTAATCCCACCAACGCGGCACGCGCTTCGGTCATCTTGGGCACCGGTTGGCGTGACGTTGATCCTGAACGCACAGGGATACCGCTTGGCTCGAAAAGTAAAATTCGTACATCCGGTACGGCTGCCAATGCTCGTTCGATTCTTGGGCGCACTTCTGTCCAATTAAGTCCCCCTTGCCCGCAGCCTAGAGGAGGAATTGCAATTGAGCGAATGCCAAGCCGACGAATATCTGACACAAGAGCCGTAAGCCCCAATTCAATATCGGATAACCGACTTTTCCCCTTCCAGTGTCTCTTGGTCGGGAAATTGATGATATATCGTGGGTTAGTGAGACTGCCGGTATCGAAAATAAACATATGCCCTGGCTGCAACTCACCGCGCTTGCAGACCGCTTCATATGCTTTGAAGTTGCCAGGAAAGGCTCTACGAAACTGAAGGGCAATCCCCCGGCCCATGATCCCTACACAATTGACAGTATTCACTAACGCTTCTGCATCAGCTGCGAGGATATCGCCAGTGGTAGGTTCAATCATGGAGGAAGTCCTTTTCAATAATACCAATCACGAAAAATTTCAACAGGAGGCCTATGGACAGCAATTTGGAGAGCCGCCTCGGCTTGAGCCTTAATTCTGGCTGAACAAACGCCGACCCGCCTCACTAACTCCCAGGGGAATGAGCCGTGAACCAGAAACTCGGCCTGCTTACCTTCTTTAACATCAGGTGAGCGAAAGTCCGTGGCTGATACGGCTGCCCAATTGATCTCTTCTAATTCGTCAAGACGACCCCGGACTTGAACATAATACGCGCCAGCATTGGAAAGGCTAAAGGCCCACTTTCCAGCTCCCTGCTCAGCCCAGCTTACAACTTCGTGCATGTCAGCTTCCAAGTGGACAACTGGTCCTTGCCCACCACGATATGTCAGATCGGGGTGATTGGCACAATGAATCAGAAATAACATCACAGACCGTGGGCAAAAATAGAACGGAACATAATCTCCGACCTTTGTTCCGGGATGGCACGATACCGAAATTTCTTCAATTCGGCGCCTCTTGATCTCGGACATTCCAATGGTTACGCTCGGCCCACTCCGTCTAACGATAGTCGCATCTGAATGAAGAACACCATCGTTTACGATGGCAGCTAGATTATCCACGTGCGTGATGTGATAAATCTTTGGCTCCGCCGGAACCACACTCACGCCTCATCCTCTTCAAGAACGGCATCAAGATCGGAAACCTCCCTCTCTCCGGCATCTTCAATAGAATTTTCTGCTTCATCGAACGATTCAGACTTCTCGCTCTCATCCGGCAACTTGGCCGCCGCCTCTCGCACATCAAGCTTGCCTGTGACCGCATCGGCGATGAGGCGGGTGCGGTATTCACGAAGGAGTTCAGTTTCGCACCATGCAGTAGAGACAGCTCGATCGATTCGTTTCAATTCGGCATCGATAAACCTGACTAACGATTGTTGCTCCTCCAGGGGAGGGAATGGGAAGCGGTGT
>NZ_JBLYIG010000411.1:0-14013 GCF_049222245.1 Nitrospira sp. BLG_2
ATTCTTCGGCCAAGTCTTCCAATTCGTCACCGGTGTTGATCTGAATAGGCGTCCGCAGGTCACCACGCCCGATTGCCTGCGCAGCCTGTTGCAGTTGCCGTACGGGTGTCACGATGCGGCCGGCGGCGATGTATCCCAGAGAGGCCAGCAGGACCAAGGCGACAGCTCCGAACACGGTGACCCACGTGAACAGATGCTGAATGGGCGCGAAGAGTTCATCGGACGATTGCCAAACGAACGTGTGCCACGACCCCGTGCCATGAGGGCCGTTGGTCGATCGGCTGGCTTCGGGGAGAGGGGCGAAGCCGATCACGGAGGTGTCCTGTCCCCCATGGCCGTCGCTAGAGGCTTGTACCCATCCCGGATGCTGCGGCGTGACTAGGGGGATTAAACCTCGATCGGACAACGGGACGCCGGTCGGAAGGAGTGGGCAGCTGATAACGATACCGTTGCTATCGATCAACATGACATGACCGGTTTTCCCAAATCGAATGGCATGGGTCGAAGGCGAGAAGAATTCTTTGGCATCAATCACGCGGTGAAGTACCCCCACCACTTCATACCGGAGGCTGTCCATGATGGGAAGTGAAATGGTGAATACATAGGCGTTCACCTGGTCGTCGAAACGGATATCTTCGATGTAGAGTCGGCCCACCGCTTTGTTGAAGGCGCCTTGCCACCACCGAGTCTCGTTGTGGCGAAAAGCGGGATGTTCGGTCATGGTCGCCACGAGCGTGCCCTGTACATCGGTCAAGAACAGCATCTTCGTCGAGGAGCGAACCACGTGCGGAAGCAGCTGTCCCGGCGCGCTATGGACACCGGTAAAGTGTTCGTGGAGCAAGGCGCTGAAAGAATTCTCCATGACGGATTTGACAGCCGTCCGGTCTCGGGCCATCCAACGCCGTTCTAAGTCTGACGGGACCGTGGTGAGATTCTTGGCAATGCCCCGCGCATCACGCCGATGTTCCAGTTCGCGGATGAGCATCGGATCATTCGCGATGCGCGCCGTGTGGGCGATTTCTTCAGCAAGCAAGAGATCCAGTTTGCGGGCGGCTTCAGTCGCCAGCGCTTTGAAGCTTTCACCGCTGACTTCCCGAATTTCTTGAGACCCTTGCCAGAATGCCATTCCCAATCCGACAAGGAGCGGGATGAGACCGACGAGAAGCATGGAAACGATGATCTTTGCCTTGAGCCCCCACCTGCCGTCAGGCGGCGATGATGCCTGCGTTTCCGTCATGGCTCAGCGCGCCTCCCACCGGCGCCTGATTCATCGTGAAAGGCGAGGGTAAAGGTTGAGCCACGGCCGATGTGGCTGTCGATCCCGATGGAGCCATTCATGCGATGGATGACATTTTTAATGTTGTATAAGCCTAATCCCGTTCCTTTCCCTGGGGGCTTCGTGGTGAAAAAAGGTTCGAAAATCCGGCTGTGCAACTCCGGTGCAATGCCGCAGCCGGTGTCCGAAACACGAACCTGGGCTGTGCCGGGCACAGCCGAAGTTTCCAGTGTCAGGGTGCCGTGGTGCTCCATGGCCTGAACGGCGTTCGTGATGAGATTGACGAACACATGGAGGAGTTCATCGGGGTTTCCCTTTACGACGACGTCAGGCTGATACAGCTTGCGAATGTCAATGTCTTGAAGAGCCACGGCATAGCGCGCGATCTTGAGGGCTTCATCCAACTTGCCGTTGACATTGACCAGGCAGTCTTGCTGTAAAGATGTGCGGCGAGAGTAAGAGGTGAGATCTCGGCAAATGGCGGTCGTGCGCTTGACGGCATCGATGATGTCCCGCGCTTGGGCATGCACGGTATCGAGGTCTTCTTCGTCGGCAAGATTCTCCGCCAAACCGAGAATCAGCTGGAGTGGATTATTCATATCGTGGGCGATGCCCGCGGCAAACGAGCCGATTCCGGCGAGTTTTTCCGCGTGGAGCAACTCGGTTTGCAATGTCGATTCATGTTGCACGAGTTTCCAGAGAAGTCGCGAAGCCTGTCCACTGACGATGTCGGTTACTACCTGCAGCTGTTCCCGGAGCACCGGCGCCGTCGCCGGATCTCCGGTGACATCCATCACAAGATTGAGCCCCGGGCTCTTGATCAGATCGGCGACTCGGTCATAGATCGTGACGTTGATTTCCCGGGCCCGTTGGAGTCCTGGTGCCAAGGGATCCTTGTCGGTAATGCCGACGATTTCAATCGTGCCGATTTGGTGGAGCACATCGAGGAGCGCGGTTCCACCACGCCCCGCCCCTACGATGGCCACTCTGATCGGAGGCGAAGCGGGTATCGATTCGCTCCGCTCGCTTTGGAGTCGCAGCTGAGCGTTGGCTGAAGAGGTTGCCGCCACGCTCTTTCCCTGTGAAATCGTCCAATCCATCAGAGATGGGCCAATTCACGTTGGTCCATGGCGCGAGCGACAGAGGCTTTCAGTTTCTCGCCTTCCACCGGCTTGACGAGATAGTCCACGACTCCCTGCCGCAGTAACGATGTGGCCATGTCTGTGTCCGGGAATCCGGTCAGCACGATCAGAGGCACGCGCGGATAGTTTTGGCGAAAATAGCCGATTGCTTCGATGCCGTTTACTTTCGGCATTCGGATGTCGCAGATAATGACGTCAAGGAGCAACCGATTTTCACCCGAGTTGATGACTTCGATAGCTTTTTCTCCGTTCTCCGCTTCAAGGACGTCGTAGCCTGCTTTATGCAGAGTCATTCGAACAACCTTGCGGATATCGGGCTCGTCATCGACGATTAGAACTCGTCCGTTGCTGCTTTCACCTCCGACAAAAAATCCGGATTTGAATTCGCTCATGACGACCTCCTTGTAAAAGGACAGGGACAATGTTTCATTACGGTGTATTAGTGGCAAGGCTGATGCCGAAACAGGCGAAGATGTACCATGAAAAACTTCAATGACTTAGTATCCCTCAGTCGAAGCTCTTGTAAGAACTGGCTCAAAAGCACCACCACAATGCTGAGAACCACCAAGTGGACAAAACGTTGCGTTTTAGAGCCAATTTCGGCTAGGGTATTAAAAGGTTAGAGGAGCGGAGGCCGGGGTGATTACACCAGATGTGCTGACCGACTATATACGAAAGTCTCTCCCGGATGCCGTAGTGACAGTGACTGACCGTACGGGAACAATGGATCACCTCAAGGTGGTGATCATCTCAGACGGCTTTCTTGGGAAAAACCCCCTAGACCGGCATCGAATGATCTATCAAGCGCTAGATGCGCCGATGAAGGACGGACGTATCCATGCGCTCGAATTAACCGTGCGCACTACAGATGAGGCATAGGAGGACACCATGGCCGACCCCATCGAAGAAGAAATTCAGCAGGAAGTGAAGGCCCATAAAATTTTGATTTACGGCAAGGGCACGAAGACCATGCCGATGTGCGGGTTTACGAGAGAGACGATGCAGTTTTTCGACAAATATGGATATCCCTATGAATTGATCGACGTCCTATCGCAGCCTGCGAAGCGGGAAACGTTGACAAAAATGACCAATTGGCCGACGCTTCCCAAGGTGTTTATTGACGGGACCTTCTATGGAGATACCGATATCCTCGATCCGATGGCCGCCAAGGGAGAGATCGAACCTCTGCTGAAAAAAGCATTTGGGAAGTAAGGAGAGCGTCTCGGCTGGCAAACGGCGCGCGAAGCCGGTTGTGCCATAACGCTTGGAAGCCAGACGGGTGATGAATCCCTTTCTTTCCTCGGACGCTCCTCTAAAGCTGCGGCCTCGTCTCAATGCCGTCGCATCCGGCATCAGCTGCCAACAGATCTGGCAATTCCTGCTCTAGCACGAACCTTTACGCGCATCCGTTCCCATCCGAAACTTGGAAGAGAGAGTGTGGAAAGTCATATGGTGAGAAGACTCACGTACATGGCGAGTATGGTGATCGCAGTACTGGGCTTCGTCTTCAGCCTTGGATGTGTTTCTGATCGTTCGCGGAATCATATTGCCTGGGAACAATCGCGGATTGTCGATCTCACTCATTCATTTGGATCAAATACGATCGTTTGGCCGACGGAGCAGGATTTCAGGCTTGTTGTTCAGCATGCAGAGGACACCCCCAACGGGTTTTACTATGCCTCAAATCGTGTGGAGATGCCCGAGCATGGCGGCACGCACATCGATGCCCCGATTCATTTTTCAAAAGGGAAGCAGACGCTGGATCAGATTCCAATTGAACAGATGATCGGAGCCGGCGTCCGAATCGATATCACAGAGCAATGTGCTCATGATCGGGATTACCGTGTGGTGATCTCGGATTTTGAGCGCTGGGAAGCAGAACATGGTCGGATTCCAAATGGCGCCATTGTCTTGCTGGACACTGGCTATGCCCGATTCTGGGCGGACCGGAAGGACTATTTGGGGACGGACCTGAGAGGACAGGAGGGAGTACGGGAACTGCATTTCTCCGGGCTGGATCCGGAGGCGGCAGCTTGGCTGGTGCGTGAACGGCGAGTAAAGGCCGTGGGGATCGATACTGCCTCCATCGATTTTGGACAATCGACCAAGTTCGAAGCACACGTTGCGCTGCTCTCCCAAAACGTACCGGTGTTCGAGAATCTATCGGATCTGCATGACCTACCGGCTCGTGGTTTTGACGTCGTTGCCCTTCCCATGAAAATCGACGGTGGAACCGGCGGCCCACTGCGAATCATTGCAGTCGTGTCACCCGTGCCTTAACTTTCAGGCCATCTACAGCAGGAATCAGGATTCCTGAATCTCCGCCAAGCATCAGACCGGCTTCTCAGCCTGAAAAGGAGGGAAGATCAATTGTCCCGATCATGCTTCTGAGTTTATTGAAATCCGAACAGGGATAAAGCAAGCCTAAAAAGGATGTGTCCTGTGATAAATCTAGAGCAGCTTTATAATAGTCAAATCCTCCAAGAAACATTAAGAATGGTTCTTGGTCTTCGGCCGATGGTGTTACTTCTTCCGGAATAAGAAAAAGCATCGAGTCACCAAACGGACTCTCCTGAGGTGGAGCAATGGCCACCCCTGGCCTCAATGAGCCCTCTCTTGTTCGCATAAAGATGGGCCGTCCTTCTCTCTCTCCTACCAAGTTTGTTTGAATCTTCGAAAGCTGAGTTCTGAAGCACACTATCTTCAGTGTTCGGATTTCACCTTCGATGGTAATGATTATCGGATGAGCCGTGTCTGATAGACGTGGAGGATTGAACGCATGAACGCCTTGAAGCTGAATTGTAAAGAGATGTCCGACCTGAAGATTCAACGGGCAAGCTTTTCTCCGTATCTCAGATCGTACCTTTTTCTTTTGTGAGAAATGGGCCAGCCCATCGGGATGATGCGAGTACTTCACGCGGTGACCAGTTACTTTCTCATACTTCGTCAAATTCAAGCTAGCTGGGAACTTGGCGGCACCCTTGAGTGTTAAGACAGCAGCCAGCCCATCGCTACAAGAAAAGCTGGGTAACGTCACATATATGCTACCGTCGCTTCCGAATATAATTTTTGCGATTCGGTGTGGTCTACCGGAGGATACGGCAATAATATTGAATTCCTTGCACCGAGGAACGAAATCAGATGGTAGGGTCATGTCTCGCAGAGAAATCTCATTCCAACTGCATGGTCATTGTACTTGATGACAAGGAAATGGTCCAAGAAGGCTTCTCTAACTCTTCCTTTTGTACGTGTGGTGCTTCTGTGCACTTAGGTTCTTCTTCCAGGTGGGCCTGTAGCTCTCTGGAGCCATCTCAGTTGAACGAATTCCTGAAAGCCGCGTTACTAAAAACTGGAAGGGTTATGCCGGTGGTCGGGGGGCAACGGGAGGACTAAGTCCGTCATCAGAGCGGGTGTGGCTGGACCACTATGGCCCGTTTCGTCTCGTCCGAATGCTTCTATAGGCAGATCATGAAGGGGGGTGCCGCCGGTACCTACCGAGCATGCATGAGCGGACCAAAACTTAAAGACCATCTTTGCAGATGGCCTTTCTATTTATTATTCCTTCTCTCCGCAGGTGTGGTGCGGGTACTCGTCAGTACACTTTCTTTTTGCTCTTTCCCCAGGTGGCCTGTGACTTTCTGGAGCGACCTTAGCGAAGGAAGGGGGACCCACCGAGCCGCCGGCGATGTGAAAGCTGGAACTGACTGAAGCACTGCGGTCGCCGAAGCGACCGCAGGATGAGGGAATTTCAGAAGGTTCGCGTCGCAGAAGGCCGGGAGGGTCATTCCGAGAGCTTGGGAGCGACAGCGAGTCTCAGGCCCGCCGCTACGTCCCCATTTCCCAAGACGCCAGATACTTCTTCTGCTCCGCCGTCAACGTATCGATCGCCACGCCCATGCCGGCCAGCTTGAGCCGGGCGATTTCTTTGTCGATGGCCGGAGGCACGGGATAGACCATCTTTTCGAGCTGTTTGTAATTCTTGACGATATACTCCGCGCTGAGTGCCTGGTTGGCAAAGCTCATGTCCATGACACTGGACGGATGCCCCTCGGCGGTGGCGAGATTGACGAGCCGGCCTTCGCCAAGCAAACTGACACGATGGTCATTTTTCTTGAGCGTAAACTGCTCGACACCGGGACGAACAATCCGGCGTTTAGCGGCCAGTTTTTCAAGGGCCGGGATATCGAGTTCTACGTTGAAGTGCCCGCTGTTGCAGACGATGGCGCCGTCCTTCATGGCGGCAAAATGTTCGCCGCGGATGACATGGATGTTGCCGGTGACGGTCACGAAGAAATCGCCGACCGGGGCGGCTTGTTCCATCGGCATCACACGGAATCCATCCATGACGGCTTCAAGACCTTTTAACGGGTCTATCTCGGTCACAATCACGTCGGCTCCCATGCCCTTGGCTCGCATGGCGATGCCGCGTCCACACCAGCCATAGCCGATCACGACAACGACGGAACCGCAGATCAAGCGGTTCGTGGCGCGCACGATGCCGTCCATAGTGGATTGTCCGGTGCCGTAGCGATTGTCGAACATATGCTTGGTATCGGCGTCGTTGACGGAAATCACCGGAAACTTGAGAACCTTCTTTTCGGCCATGCTGCGCAACCGGATGACGCCGGTGGTGGTTTCTTCCGTGCCTCCAATGACGTTCCGCAACAGTTCTTTTCGCTTGGAATGCAGGTGCGAGACCACGTCGGCGCCGTCATCCATAGTGACATGTGGGCGGTGAGCGATGGCGGACTCGATGTGGCGATAGTACGTGGCGTTGTCTTCGCCCTTGATCGCAAAAGTTGGAATACCTTCGTGTTGAACCAATGCCGCGGCGACATCGTCCTGAGTGCTGAGAGGGTTCGAGGCACAGAGGCGAACATCGGCACCGCCGGCTTTCAACGTGATGGCCAGATTTGCCGTTTCAGTAGTCACATGCAAACAGGCTGTGACGCGAACGCCCTTCAGCGGCTGTTGTCGTTTAAAGCGCTTGCGAATCAACCGCAACACAGGCATCGTTGCTTCGGCCCATTCGATTTTCGATCTGCCTTGGTCCGCCAGCTTGATATCTCTGACATCGTAGTCCACGAAAATCCTCCTTCTCAAAAGAAAGGCTCAGGTTAAGGTCGAGGTTGAGCTGGAAACTCAACCTCACTCCCTATGCCTGAGCCTCAGTTACGAAATCTTAACCTTGGCCTCAGCCCGTGGCAGTTACAGCCCGGCGTCCTTGCGCAAGACCTTCGTCTTATCGGCCTTCTCCCATGTGAACTCCGGCTCACTGCGTCCGAAGTGTCCATACGCGGCCGTCTTGCGGAAAATCGGCCGCCGGAGCTTGAGATGATCGATGATGCCACGGGGAGTCATGGGGAAATGTTTGCGCACGAGTTTATCGAGAATATCGACCGACGCTTTTTCAGTGCCCTTGGTGTCGACCAGTACAGACACCGGATCGGCGACCCCGATCGCATAGGCCAGCTGCACCTCGCACTTGTCGGCCAAGCCGGCGGCTACGAGATTCTTGGCAATATAGCGAGCCATATAAGAAGCGGAGCGGTCCACCTTTGTGGGATCTTTGCCCGAAAAGGCGCCACCACCGTGGCTGCCATGACCGCCATAGGTGTCGACGATGATCTTCCGGCCTGTGAGGCCTGTGTCGCCCATTGGACCACCGACCACGAATCGACCAGTCGGGTTGATGTGGTGTTTCACGCTGGTCGGATCATAGAGGCCCTTGGGCATCACGGGTTTGATGACTTTTTCCATGATGTCGCGCTCAATTTGCTTGCTGGTCACATCGGGGCTGTGTTGCGTGGAGACGACGATGGTATCGATCCGCACGGGCCTGCCGTTTTTGTACTCGACCGTCACTTGGGATTTACCGTCAGGCCGCACCCACTTGAGAATATTTTTCTTGCGCACTTCCGCCAGGCGCTTGGTCAGCCGGTGGGCCAAGACGATCGGCATCGGCATGAGCTCATCCGTCTCGTTGGTGGCGTAGCCAAACATCAAGCCCTGATCGCCGGCGCCTCCGGAATCCACACCCATCGCGATATCGCCGGATTGCTGGTGAATGGCGGTGAGTACCGAGCAGGTATGAAAATCGAATCCCCACGACGCATCGCAGTAACCGACGTCTTTAATGACATCTCTGATAATATCCGGTATTTCGACGTAGGCCTTGGTGGAAATTTCTCCCGCTACAAAAGCGATGCCGGTAGTCAGGATCGTTTCGCAGGCGACGCGGGAGTATTTATCCTGAGCAATGATGGCGTCCAAGATACCGTCGGAAATCTGATCGGCAATCTTATCCGGGTGACCTTCAGTGACCGATTCTGAAGTAAACAAGAAATTGTCTCGCATATGCCCCTCGTGGGTTCAGGTTATGGAATACCAGCGGTGCTGTGTCTGCTGATCGCGAATGTGACGAGTGGTGTCGAGTGACAGACCACACGCAAACCTCGGTAATTCTAGAGAGATTGGTCGGCTTTGTCCATCACTTCGATCGTAGGGGAAGAAATTTTCAACACGCCGCTTGCTTGACTCAGCTTTTTGCGGACTTGTAACATGCCTGCGTAGCAAGAAGCTGAGTAAGGGGCTTGATCTAGCGGCCAAAGCTATTTTGAGCGCATCAAAGACTCTATCCACCTGTGTATTGGCATGAAGCTTTATCGAGCGGGTTTGGGTTTCATTTTCATGGCAGTGAGTGGGTTGTGCACCGCACCGTTCTCCGATGCAGAGTCACCACAACCGAAGAAGCGGTTTGGATTCGAACGAGGGGTCGTTCAAGTCGGCGATGAAGCGCCGAACTTCACGCTGCGCGATCTCACCGGCAATGTTATGAGCTTGTCTCAGCTCAGAGGGAAGGTCGTCCTCCTTAATTTTTGGGCAACCTGGTGCGGACCGTGCCGTGTCGAGATGCCGGCGATGGAACAACTTTACAAAACGTTGCCGCGAAGGGAGTTCGAAATCCTGGCAGTGTCTACGGATCCACAGGGCACGGCGGTCACGCGTCCGTTCCAGCGAGAGATGGGTTTTACCTTTCCCATTCTTCACGACTCGGAGTATCGCGTGGGCTTGGCGTACGGCGCCCGAACGATCCCGATCACGTTCATGGTCGATCGTCGGGGGATCGTGCGACAAAAGATCTTCGGTGCTCGCGATTGGGATTCACCTGAGGCCCGTGACTTGATTCATGAACTGCTGAAGTCGTAGCCATGACACAGTCCATCCCACAGATTTCGCTCATTGCCGCCTTTTCGGCGGGTCTCCTGTCGTTCGTATCGCCATGCGTGCTGCCGTTGGTGCCGAGCTATATTTCTTACATTACCGGTCTGTCGGTCGAGCAGTTGACGGACGCATCCGAACGGGCGAAGTTCAAGAAGGCGATCGTTTTGAACTCGCTGTTGTTTATCTTCGGGTTTTCATCGGTCTTCATTGCATTCGGTGCTTCGGCCAGCTTCTTCGGCCAGATCCTGATCACCCATCAGGACCTGATTCGCCGTATTGGTGGTGTCTTGATCATCGTGTTTGGGCTGTATCTGCTTGGAATCCTGAATCTGAAGTTCTTAAAAATGGAACATCGGTATCAGTTCCGCAATAGGCCGGCCGGGTATTTGGGGTCGTTCTTGATCGGTGTTGCGTTTGCCGCCGGTTGGACTCCCTGTGTCGGGCCGGTGCTGGGGTCTATTCTTCTCTATGCGAGTACGACCGATTCTCTTCTTAATGGAGTCGTGCTGCTGGCATTTTATTCCTTTGGGCTGGGCTTGCCGCTGTTCCTCACGGCATTGGGCGTCGATCGGTTCTTAGCCTATTTCAAGGAAGTGCGGGTCTATCTGTGGGGTGTTTCGACGGTGAGTGGCGTCATGCTTGTCCTTGTCGGGGTGATGATCTATGCCAATTCGCTCACTATGGTGACAAGTTTCTTAGAGCGATATGGGATCGGCTGGTATCTGGGGCAGTAGACGGTCCCCACCCACCAACAGGCTTTCAGTACCAGGCTCACTTCCGGCCCTGCGAGATCGGGCTAAAACCCAGCACTCTGATCCATTTTACAGAGCTTAGGGCTGTATGGCCGGTCGCGAGGTTAGCACCAAGCGCCAAGACGGCAGGCGGTAAAGCCTTGTCCCAGTGTGGTGGCAGCGGAAGCACCGAACGAGTCGAGCGACGGGGGAATGCCGAGCGTTCCGATTGCCGGTGGAGACGGAATAACGGCTGGACGATTGCTTCGGACCATCCCCGGACCAGCGTCAGAAAGAGGAACCGATTCCGTCTTCTGGGCCAGGAGCGTGCTTGGTTGGGCCCCCCCGATTTTCTCCAGCAACTTCCTTCCATCCCCAGAAACCGTACTGTTCGGATATTTTTCCGCCAATAGGACAAGATTTTCCCTTGCCCAATCGTCGGCTCCCATTTCATGGTGAGCCTTGGCGAGGAAGTACAAAGCTTCTGCGGCAACGGATTTATCAGAATAATCCTTTAGGATTTGCTGGAACCGATGCGTCGCAGCAAGATAGGCGCCTCGTCGGTAATAAAATCGTCCCACGAAGAAATGCATCTGCGCGATCCAATCATGGCATTCCTCGAGTTTTTGCTGAGCTTGACCATCATAGCGGCTGCCGGCAAATTCTTTTCTCATCTGCTCAAACGCGGCGATGGCCTTTTGCATCGGCTCAGGATCACGATCGATGGTCTTCGCCATCTTGAAATGAATTTCTCCGATCCTAAATGCCGCATACGGGGCCAAGACGTGATTGTGATGGAGTTCCATGAAGTGTTTGTACTCGACTAGTGCTTCCGCATATTCTTCCTTCTCAAAATATGCCTCTCCACGTTTCATGATGACATTGGGATGGTAGTGGTTTTCAACCGTATCTCCGAGAAAAATTTGCTCGTCGGTGCCGCTCAGCGCTTTCTTGATCCCGCTACGCACGTCGCCGGGCGAGAATTCTCCGGCGCAGGAGACCATGGATAGAGCGCCGATGCCGAGCCAAGTCGCCACGCATAAACTGGATGACTTCGATAACGGACTGGAACTGATTCGAATGGACGGAGGGCGCATAGGCCATAGAGATAGCAAGGATATGGGCAAAAATCAATGACACTGGTGGTTTGCTGGCACTTTGGTTGACCTGTCCTTCCAGGCTCCCTATAATCCCGCCCCACGTTGGAAGCATGAACAATTTCGTTCGCGTAGATCGTGGTTAGGGGGCATGATTCGAGTAAGGGTCATTGGAACAGGCAGTTATCTCCCTTCTCGGGTCGTACCCAATGAAGAGCTAGCCTCTACATTGAGACTGTCCCCGGCACGAATCCAACAGCTGACCGGTATCCGAACCCGTCATTGGGCCGGAGATCATGAGGCTTCTTCCGATATGGCCATTGAGGCGGGACGCCGGGCACTCGATGCCGCGGGTTGTGCGGCTTCTTCTATCGATGCCATCATTCTTTCTACGACCTCTCCCGACATGGCGTTTCCTTCAACAGCCTGCTCGGTCCAGCGGGGGTTGGGATGTAGACAAGTGGGGGCATTTGATGTGTCCGCTTCCTGCTCAGGATTTCTCTATGGACTCTCCATGGCTCAAGCCATGATTCAGAGTGGCCAGATGCAGACTTGCCTCGTCGTGGCCTCGGAGGTGAAGTCTCGATCACTTGACCTTCAGGATGAGGCGACCGTGCTGTTGTTCGGTGACGGGGCTGGAGCCGCCATACTACGGGGCGAAGAGGACCGAAGCCCTGAGTGGCGAGGAATTCTTGGAATCAAGTTATATGCCGATGGATCACACCATGGTCTCATTCGAGTCCAGGCCGGAGGATCACGGACGCCCTTGTCATCCGACAGGTTGCGCAATCAGGAGCATTCCCTTCGCATGCATGGGGCATCGCTCTTTCGGATAGCCGTTCGCCGGATTGAACAGGCCGTGCTGGAAATCGTGAAAGAATTCGGCCTCTGTCCCGGAGATCTCAAACAGGTTGTCCTCCATCAGGCAAACGGTCGAATCTTGTCTCACGTTGCCGATCGGTTGGGTATTGACCAGAGCCGATTGGCATCGGTGATCGAACGCTATGGCAATACGTCGTCAGCGTCTCTTCCGATCGCGCTCGATGACGCGGTTCGCGGCGGGAACATCTTGTCGGGTGACCTGATTCTGCTCGGTAGTTTCGGCGGCGGACTGACTTGGGCCACGGGGCTCGTGCGATGGTAAAGGCGTAGATCGAAAACGGCGATTCGTACCATCCTCACTATCGACGCACGCATGTGAATCAGGGGTATGAGATATGATTTTCGGTCTGCTTCCCAAAGAAGAAGCGTTTTTTGACTTATTTAAACAAGCGGCCCACAACGTCATTGAGGGCAGCCGTCTCCTCAAGGAGCTGATGGAGGGCTACACGGATGTTCAGCAAAAGATAAGGCGAATCAAGGAAGTGGAACATATAGGAGACGGGATTACGCACGACATCGCCTTGCGCCTCAATCAGACCTTCCTGACTCCTCTTGACCGTGAAGACATCCATGATTTGGCCAGCGCATTGGATGATATTCTCGACGCGGTAGAAGCGGTGGCGGACCGGTTTGCCATCTACAAGATCGCGCAACCTACCGAGAGCGCGATTCGGCTAGCCGATATTCTCTATCGAGCTGCCGTCGCGGTGGGTCACGGGGTCGATCATATCGCCATGTCTCATGAGGAAGTGAAGGAGTACAGTGTGCAGGTGAATAGCCTCGAGAACGAGGCTGATCGTGTGTCACGCGATGCCATTTCAGAGTTGTTTGAGAAAGAGACGAACCCGATCGCCGTCATCAAATGGAAAGAGATTTATGAAACCTTCGAAGAAGGAACCGACCGGTGTGAGGATGTCGCCAACGTGATCGAACGTATTGTTCTCAAGCAGACGTAATCGCCCATGAATGGAACGTGCGGCTATGATGTCTGTGTGTTCTCAAGCCCTCCATGCGTGAATAGCTTCAGATAAGCGGATAGCATTCAATCACATCATGACTGAACTCAGCGGCATCCTACTCTTGACGGTGGTGTTGGCGCTCCTGTTCGACTTTTCGAATGGGTGGCATGATTGCGCCAATGCCGTGGCGACGGTCGTCTCCACCCGTGTGTTAAGTCCCCTCGCCGCGGTCTTGTGGGCGGGGGTGCTGAATATCGCCGGGGCCTTTTTTTCGACGGCCGTGGCGAAAATGATCGGAGGAGGCATCGTCTTTCCTGACGCGATCACGAATACGGTGGTGGCCGCGGCGATGGGCGGCGCGATTCTCTGGAATTTTTTCACCCTGATGCTGGGATTGCCGACCAGTTCCTCTCACGCGTTGATCGGTGGACTCGTGGGCTCGGCGGTGGCGCACGGCGGCTGGGTGGTGGTTCAGTTCAACGGCCTGCGCAAGATTCTCGAAGCCATGATTCTTTCTCCCCTCTTGGGATTCGGGATAGGATTTCTCCTGATGGTCCTGGTCAGCTGGGTGTTTTTTCGAGTTCATCGGGGCGTGGCCAACAAGGTATTCAGCCGCCTCCAAATTGTGTCGGCCAGCTTCATGGCATTCAGCCATGGGGCGAACGACGCGCAGAAGGTCATGGGAGTCATCACGCTTGCCTT
>NZ_JBLYIG010000412.1:0-2288 GCF_049222245.1 Nitrospira sp. BLG_2
GAAGAGGTCTTTGCGAAATCGTTTTTCCTCAACCAACGTTTCCAAATCCTGATTGGTCGCGGCAACGATACGCACATCCACATGAATCGTCCGATTTCCTCCAACGCGCTCGAATTCCCGCTCCTGTAACACCCGAAGCAGCTTCACCTGCACCGGCAGGCTCATTTCGCCGATCTCATCGAGAACGATGGTCCCTCCGTTTGCCAGTTCACAACGGCCCATCCGCGCATGAGTCGCTCCCGTGAAGGCTCCTTTCTCATGCCCGAAGAGTTCCGACTCCAGCAAATTTTCCGGGATGGCGCCGCAATTCACCGGGACCAGCGGACGATCCTTTCGGAGACTGTTGAAATGGAGCATGCGAGCCACCAACTCCTTGCCGGTGCCGCTCTCTCCTTGAATCATGACCGTGCTGTCGCTGTCGGCGACTTTTCGGACGAACTCCATCACTTGTTGGATCGGCTCGCTGGCCCCTACCAGCTGTTCCAACCGATACTGATCGCGTACCGCCTTCCGCAAGAGGTGGTTCTCTTGCCGAAGCCGAAGGAACTCCGCCGCCTTCCGAACCACGACGGCCACGGCTTCCAGGTCAAACGGCTTGGTAATGAAGTCGAACGCGCCGGACTTCATGGCGCGCACCGCCGTTTCAATGGTGCCGAATCCGGTCATCATGATCGGAATGATCTTCGCGTCGAATTTTGAGAGGCGATCGATAATCTCCAGTCCATCGATATCGGGCAACTGGAAATCCGTGATCACGATATGGACCACCGAGTCCTTCACCGCCTGGATCGCCGCCGCGCCGTCTTCGGCAGTAGAGACGCTATACTCCCTCTGCATCAGGACTTCCTGCAGCACATCCCGCACGGCAGGGTCGTCATCGACAACCAGGACGCGGAGTTGACTCATACTTAATATCCTTTGGAATACGAAAGGACGAAACGAAGCCTAGAATAATGGCCTGTGGCAGGCAATGCAAGCCGTATCAATAAACCGGCAACCGAACTATCGACCTAGCCGGAACGGGAGGACCTCTCTTGACAGATCCTTCGGGCTACCGATTCGTACTATGCGGGACGCAAGGTTGGACGCGCAGATTTTTTCCAGTTCTTCAATCCACCTCTCCACTGCTTTCTCATCAACCTCAGCGGCAAACTCATGCGCGATGGGTCTTCAATATTGTCGTTGCTGAAATGGATCCGATTCACGGATGAGTTCAGGCGGAGTCGTTGTCCCATAGTTCTCATCCACACTGTGTTCCCACACGCCGTCATGTTTCGGATTCATTCCCCACCCGCGCGCGTAGATCAACTTCAACAGTGGCTGTCCCTCAGGACCAACGCCGATCACTTGGCCGACGATCGTCATATCAGCCCAATGACGGTAGGAGCTGGGCAACGTGTGGTGTTTCTTCACGACAAGCCAATACCACCCAGCTTCGTGATCGCTGGGACTCGGCGGAAGCTGTGGACGGTACTTCTCATCGAGAGGGCGATTCTTGACGTGCAACCAGAGGTCTCCCTCCCGCAATTCCTCCGCCACGATGACGGCCCCCAAGACGACAAGCCGATCTTGATAGAACTCCGGCGTGGCAGCCAACCATGAAAACTTAAGAGTCGAGTCTGCTTCCTGCAGATATTTTCGCGGCACGGCGCTGCACCCGACAGCCACGCACAGGGCCGACATAAGGATGGCCCGAGCCAATCTGTTAATGTGCATCCGTATGCTGCGGGAGTTAGGGCCCTGAACGATCATGATGTTCGTACTCATGATGGAGTTTTAGAGTGTCAACGATCTTCTGTGCTCAGTCGCGAGATGTTGCTTCACGGATTTTCTCCGAACCGCAGCGGCGATCTTCACTCTCTGGGAGATCTCGACACGCCCACGATCGGCGGGTTCTTCAGAGTTTTTTCGTTTCGCCATGCGGCGGAAGGTATCACAAGTATTCGAAATGGTAAACGACAGTTGACATGCCGGTACAAGACCGATTTTCGGGTCGCATCACACAGACTCGTAAGTCTATTTGAGGTGCTGGCGAAGCTCAATCGGAAGAGCAGCGGTTTTGTAAGCCGTTCAGACACTCCCACCCAAGTACTTGTCAGAATAGTGGAACCACGCGTCAGGAGAGGCGTTGTGCTGTTTTATGACTCAGTTATGGTCAATATACTTGGATGGGGAAACGTATGTGATCATGGTGGACGTCTCTTCTCCACAGATCAACCCCCGATCCAAAGGTGGCCGTGTCGCGGGGCTGGCGGTTCCTCGCCTCCACCATGATGGTATACCTCACT
>NZ_JBLYIG010000413.1:0-1720 GCF_049222245.1 Nitrospira sp. BLG_2
ACCCCTGGAAGGTCCGCGCTTTCCTCGATCGATTTTCCGAACCACACCTGCAAGCCGCGCTGCGCTTGTTGCTCGACACCGATGGGAGGCTCAAGGGCGGAAGCGGGAGTCGTCCGAGAATCGTGCTGGAGCGTCTGTTATTGAAGCTCTGCGAGGACACTGCCGGCCGGCGAACCGAGCCGGCTCCTCGGCCTCCGGCCTCACCGAAGCGCAATCCTGCGCGGACCATATCGAACGTGCGAACGATTAAGAGCCGGAACCGGACAGGGCATTGACGCGAAGAGCCAAACGTGAAATTCGGCGGGATGCGGTGTTGCGATGAAGGACACCTTTCGAAACAGCCTTTCCGATCGCCGAGGTCGCTTCCAGCAAGCTGGTCTTGGCCTCGTCCGTCTTTTTCTCCGCCACGGCGGACTGAACCTTCTTGATGAGCGTCTTCACGGTATTGAGAGTTGCTCGATTTCTCTCATGGCGCCGGTCTGTTTGGCGGGCTCGTCGAATCGTCGATTTATGAACGCGTGGCATAGTTAGCTCCTCTGCAAAAGAGGTCGATTTCTATCATGGAGGGTCGCCGGTCGTCAAGGATCGGCCTGAGGAAGGAGTAAGGTATGGTGAAGATCACGGCACGCGACCGACTCATTTTGGCATTGGATGTGCCTTCAGCATCAGAAGCAGATCGGCTCTTGGACCGACTCCACGGACACATCTCCTTCGTCAAGGTGGGTCTTGAGCTCTATACCGCGGCAGGCCCGGCGATGGTCCAGCGGATTGTGGAGCGGGGCATGCGGGTGTTTCTCGATCTGAAGTTCCTCGATATCGAGGAGACGGTTCGTCGCGCGACGGCGCGGGTCGCTGCAATGGGAGTTGATTTTCTGACTGTGCATGCGAACCGCAAGGCGCTCACCGCGGCCGTGCAGGGGCGAGAAGGATCATCGCTGAAGCTGCTGGCCGTGACCGTGCTGACGAACTTCGACAGCAACGATCTTCGGGAAATGGGAATACAGCGGACAGTGCAAGACCTCGTCATAGCCAGGGCGTTGCTGGCCTCAGAGGTTGGCTGTGACGGTGTGGTGGCATCCGGAGAAGAAGCCGCAGCCATCCGGAGGAAAATCGGTCCGCGCTTTGGGATCGTCACTCCAGGGGTTCGACCGGCCGGCAGAGGGGTCGACGATCACGCGCGGGCCACCACTCCCACTCAGACCATCGCATCTGGAGCGGATTATCTTGTGATCGGTCGCCCCATTCGGGATGCAGCGGATCCGCCCGCAACCGTCGCCGCCATTCTTGCCGAGATGCAAGCCGCGTTCGATGCACGGCAGTAAAGAGCATCGGTTGCGATGGCAATCCACGCTTTGTTAATATCATCTTCTTCCATGCCCTCGTGGTGGGTGTAGCTCAGTTGGTTAGAGCGCCGGATTGTGGATCCGGAGGTCGCGGGTTCGAAACCCGTCATCCACCCCAGCAAACTATGCAAGCCGCACAAACAGCGGCGATCCCTTTCCAAAACGCTTCCAGGACTGTAGACAGAAAACCAACTGCTACAGTTTCGGAGGCTGGAATGTCTACGTTTCTTCCCAAGAAGCGCACATCGCTCTACACTCGCATTACGATCCCCAAGGTCCTACGAAATTACTTTGGAGAGCGCGTCGAAGTCTGGAAATCGCTTGGAACGGTAGATAAGGAAGAAGCCTCTTGCCGGTCCCTAGGGTGGGAAGCCCAG
>NZ_JBLYIG010000414.1:0-3511 GCF_049222245.1 Nitrospira sp. BLG_2
TGCGACAATGTCGTCGTCGATTGTTTCCATCCGCTTTTTGGTCAGCGGTCCGGTGTCCTTGCACACCTGCTTACCGACGCGGCCGAAGCGCGGATCCTCGGTCGAGTCGTCCCTATCGGACGCTTTGCAGTCCAATACTCCCCGTGGACCGAACCGAGCGCGAAATGATGGATCCTTTGGGTAGTCCGGCAGCTCAGGCTCTTCCTCCGCGTTCAGGTGATACAAGTTGCCGTAGAATTCGTCGAACCCATGAACGCTGGGGAGGAACTCGTTGCGGTCGCCGAGATGGTTCTTGCCGAACTGCCCTGTCGCATATCCGAGCGGCTTGAGCATTTCAGCAACCGTCGGGTCCTCTTTCCTCAAGCCCAGCGTTGCCCCAGGCAGGCCCACCTTTGTGAGGCCGGTGCGCAGGCCAGACTGGCCGGTGATAAACGAGGCTCGCCCAGCGGTGCAACTTTGTTCACCGTAGTAGTCCGTGAAGATCATGCCTTCATGCGCAATGCGATCAATGTTTGGCGTTTTGTAGCCCATCAACCCTTGTGAATAGGCGCTGATGTTCGATTGACCGACATCGTCGCCCCAAAAAACGACGATATTTGGTTTCTTCTGTTGCGCCTGCGCGGCGCACGCGTAGGCAAGTCCTAGAGCCACGATCGACACAGCAAGGCCGACTTTCATCATGACACCTCTTTGGCAGGTTCCAGGCGTTGGGACGCCATTTGCGCCAAGCGCTACCACGCCGAGAACTCAGAAGTACCATTTCGAGGGGTAGATGGAAACTGTCAAGATTTACAGAAGACAATCAATGCCTAACTGTACATGTCAACGAACTGAAATCGATTGGCACGCCAACAATACTGAGGTGTCGAATCCGCACGAAGTCGAGGTGAGCGTGGAAAATGTCCATCGTGTCATGGAACACTTGATGCCTGTGTTTCGTGCGGAAGTCGCGCTTACCTCAAAGTCCGGTCGGATTTAGCCGTGAAGGAGGCCTTCTGCCGCATGACCGGACGACTCGATTAACCAAAGGAGGAAGGCATGTTGAACCTGTTGAATCAACAGTCAGCGTCCAGCGATGAAATCGTAGCCGTGAGTGAGCGGCGTACCGTCCTGGAGGCAAAAGAGAGCTTGATGATAGTCGAGCAAAACTGGATCAGCTCGACCTACTGCTCGCTCCTGTGACGACAGCTCGTCTCGTGTGAAAGCAGACGTTGACGAGGTCACGATCTTGCGGGCGTCGGCCGCGCTGCCACAGGCACGGCTCACTTACTTGGAGACAGAAGTCTGTCTAAAAGTGTCGGAGCGGGAGTTTCAGAGGATTGCCGCGGTTGAAACGCGGAACGTGACTGAAGAACGCGTAGACGCACGGCGTTCGCTCATCGAGGAATTCTTTGCGCGTCGGGATATCGGCGCGGTGATAGCCGAGCAGATCCACGCCCTATGATGACGAAACACGGGTGTTAGGCGGCGTTACCCCTTCCGACGGTTGCGGAGTTGCTCAGTGACTTCTACCGACAGAACTTAGTCGAGTCGAACCGATGTGTTGAAGAAAGAAGGCTGGCTTTAACTATTGGATGGACCTCTTCGGGCGATGCTGAGGGACCGAACTCAGGGCAGCGGCTCGATGTATAGCTAAAATACCTGTATGTTAGCCAAACCGGCTTGCGTCCGACTCATAAGCCCTTTTAGAATCGGTTTCCTGTGGTCTATCCACAGTCCTTCCATAAATTCTTCGAGTGGTTGAAGTATCAGGAACGGCCATTGTCAGATGGCGAAGAAGCCATGCACTAACCTCCAAACGAGCTACCTTGGTAAAACCATGAACAAAACAATTCAGGTCATTGGCACTCTTCTTTTATTAATGTGTGGCGGATGTGCCACAGTCACAACAGATGACCTTCATGCGACGGGAGGCGGTAGAACCTATGATGTGCCGTACTCCACAGCCTATCGAATTGCCTCGGATGCATTGGAAGAAATGAAGTTTTCCATTAAGAAGGCTGATCCCAGCCAGGGCGAGATTCGCGCGCAGACAGACAGGTACTTGGATGGTATTGTTCCTTGTGAAGGAATCCTCATAGGCGTTTTTCTCACTCAGGTAGGAAATCTTCAAACAAAAATGGAAATACAGGGCTTATATGCCCGACCTCATGATGATTTGGCCTGCCTAAACAAGTTTCAGCACACCGTCTCAGAATATACCCAGAAGCTCAGACAAAAACTTGAGCAGAGTGAATTGGTGAAAAACCGGAGATCTGGAGCACCAATCGGAGAACGATAAGAAGTTATCAAATTTCTAGCAAGCTAGACCAGGGAGAGAGGTCCGACACTTTACTTATATATAAGCATTAATTATTAATGTTAATAAACATCTTAGATGAAATGTAAAGAAGCTGCGTCTCGAACGTAACCTGAACCAGATCGCACTGCCAAGCGGACTGGGGTGACTCACCCTTATATTGTGGCGCTGGAGAAGGGGCGCGAGAATCCCGCATTTTGCTACGCTCGAAAAGTTGGCGAAGGCGCTGAAGTGCAAAGTCTCGGAATTGGTGGATTGAACGAGGAAATCATCAAAGCCATCGTGACGGCAACCCCTACGAGTATTGGCATCGTGATCGGATTTGTACTGGCCGGTAGTCAGCGATGGTTCGAACGACGACGCAAGCTACGTTGCCATTGGGCGGCCATCCGTGCAGAGATGGCATTATGCAAAGAAACTGCGGAAACATTCCTGAGCGCCTCAATCATGTCTCCTCTCTATCGTTTTTCGGTCACCGCTTCCAAGAATTTGCGGATGGAGTAAGCCCGGTCAAGATCGTCGAGGGGTTGAACGCTGAAGGGATCCCGCCACCAGGCGTCGCTTTTCGGCGTCGGTCTAAGCTTAACTCAACGTGGTGCGCGACAGCCCTCAGCGGGCTACTGACCTGCATGATGTGCGGACGAAATTCGTCGTGCTTTGCCAACAAAATATGGTTGCTCCGGGGTAGAAGTATCGTGGGCTATGGGTCAGTCAAAATACGATCAGGTCTTACATCCGGTGGTGGGATCACGGCTGTTGGATGCAATCCAACACGCCGTGTTCACTGAGAAAGGGGTCGCCGTTGTTAGAAAAGAAGTCGCCAGGCTCCTTGCCGAAGCGGTGCTGTCATGGTCTAGACCTCACCCAAAGCTCGGTTATCGAAAGTGGAGCAGGAGGTTGATCATATGATTGAGGTCCTTAAATTTGGTGGAGGCGAGGGGAGTTGAACCCCTGTCCGAAGATCGTCAGTGCACTGTGTCTACATGTGTAGCCGACAATTTAAGCTTCGCAGCCATCCACGCCCATCGGCAGGCTTAGAACGGCCGCTAGCCCAGGAAGTTCTCGTCCTCGGCCGCTGAGCACCGGCTTGGGACCAGCCCGCTGCATCACGCCATTCCACCCCCGCGGGCCTCAGATGGAACGACGTCTCAGCCTAAATTAGGCTGCGAGTGCCAGTTCTTGATTGGCAGTTGCGTTTTCTCGGACTTTTAC
>NZ_JBLYIG010000415.1:0-4366 GCF_049222245.1 Nitrospira sp. BLG_2
GATGGCGACGGAATACGCCTCTTCGCCGGTCGAACAGCCGGGAATCCATGCCCGGAAGGTGCTGTGTTTGCCTTTGTTTTTCAGCACCGCGGGCAGCGCGTCTTCTTTCAGCGCCTTGAAGGCTTCCGGATCGCGGAAGAAGTTGGTGACTCCGATCAAGAGCTCCTTGAACAAGAGGTCGAGCTCGTGCGGGTTCTCTTGCAGAAACCGGACGTACCGCCCGATATTGCTGATTTGATGGACGTTCATCCGTCGTTCGATGCGCCGGTAGAGCGTATTTTTCTTGTAGAACGAAAAGTCGTGGCCGGTATGGGTGCGCAACAGGGTGAAGATGCGCAGCAAAGAGGACGTCACCGTCCGTTCGTACACGGCGACGTCGGGAGGAATTTTTGTGCTGTGCCGCACGTAGCCCATCAATTTCTGCGGAAGATCCTGCGCCGGGGCGACGTAGTCCACCAATCCGGTTCCAAGGGCGCTCTTCGGCATGCTGTCGTATTTCGCCGACCGAGCATCCTGAACCAGCGCGAGACCCAAATGTTCCTTCACCGCCTTCACGCCAAGCGTACCGTCGGTTCCCATGCCGGACATGATGACCGCAATGCTCCGGTCCTCTTGATCTTCGGCCAGATGCCGCAGGAACAAGTCGATCGGCGCGCGGTGTCCCCGCGGAGAGTTCGGCTCTTGGATATGCAGCACTCCGTTCAAGATCGTCATGTCTTTGTTCGGCGGGATGATATGGATCTGATCGGGACGCACCGGCATCCCGTCTTCGACCTGAACGACGTTCATGCTCGTGCAGCGCCCCAGTAGTTCCGGCATCATGCCCTTATGGGTGGGATCGAGGTGAGGAACCAGCACAAACGCCAATCCACTGTCCGCCGGCATGTGTGTGAAGAATTGCTCGAAGGCTTCCAAGGCTCCGGCCGAACCGCCCATGCCGACGATGTACATCGGGCGCTTTCGTTTGGCGGCGCCGGACGCTTTCGCGGAGGCTGATCCGTTGCGGCGGCGCGACAGAGCGCCGGATGGAAGGCCTTTTCCCTTCGGTCGTGGCTGAGGCGGCATCGCGTTCGACTCACATAGGACAGGGACCGAGATTGTAGGCCTTCCACACACATCGAGCAAGAGCCAAATCGACCAGGGTCGTCATGTCTTTCGCCACCGGCGCGCTGTTTCATCGCTGTTTCTTCGTCCCCAGGATGACCCGCTCTCCCGCCGCCAATGCCGCCAGAGTCGGCGCCATCTCCTTGATTTGGAAGACGCCGTTCACGTCGTCCATCTTCAACGCATTGAGCGGCATATGGGGCATGTAAGCTTCTTCAGGATCCTGGATCAACGTGACGCCGGATGCCTTCGAAATTGCGATGAGTCCGCTGACACCGTCTTCTCCCGCCCCGGTCAACAGCACCCCGACCACCCGCTTTCCATAGGAAGCGGCAGCGGAGCGGAAAAGGGGATCGATCGCGGGCCTCGTACTGTGTTCCTTCGGACCGCGCTGAATCACGACCCCCGCGGCTTTAAACAATAAATGATGGTCCGGCGGGGCCAAATAAATGTACCCTCGCTGCAAGACGGTCTTCCGGTCCGGCTCGATCAGGGACAAAGCGGAGCGCCGTCCCAGCACATGCGCCAGCTGTCCCCTTTCCACGCTGCGATGAAGGACGACGCCGACGACGGCCGGCAGTGTGGGTGGAAAGGCGGCGAAGAGCTCCATCAATGTCACGACTCCGCCGGCGGACGCACCGATTACGATGATATCTCTCTTGATACCTTCGGCGTTGATGGTGCGCGGCTGTGTCGATTCCGGATGAGAACCGGCAGTCTTATTGGGGGACATGGGTGTTCTCGATCATCGCTTGGATCGCCCGACAGTGCTTCTTCACTTCGCCGATGCGACGACTCACCGTGGTTCGTTTGACACCCTTGGTCTTTGGCATCTCTTCGAGAAGGTCCTGATACGCATAGGCCATCTGTTTCAGCAGCAGCGCGGCGGACCACAGAGTCCGTTCCAATTGCGTTTCCTTGGCATAGAGTAAACTGGTGGGGCTATATCGATGGTCGACTTGGCAACGGTACGTCAGGTGCCCCTTCGCCCCTTCCCGCTCGAACCGCAGCACGCCGAAACAATCGGGACACGAAAGAGGCACCAAATTGGGTTCTTGAGTCGCCGACGGTGGAGATCCAATGGCTCGTGTACGGGATTGTTTCGTTTTCATAGCACCATAGCCTTCCACCGTTGCGGCGATGATCGATGACGGACGCTGACGATGAATAGGGAGCACCGCCTCACGGACCGTGCCGGGAAGAACGCCCATCCGTTTAGGAGCGCGGAACCTTCTATCGGGATACGAACCATTACGAAGCGTTGTCACTGTAGGGATGAAACGAACATGAGAGACCTGGTGATCTCCCTAGTTTGTGGACGAGACGGGGTCTATGCGGACTCCGATACGTGAGGTGTCACCGATAGTCGCCCTCCCGATGACCTAACAAGCTGCTCACGCGTGCCCGAGACAATTCATAATCATTTTGGTTGAGTAGGCTTCCGAAGACTGACGAAGGTGGCCCACGCTACAGGTACTCACCGGGGTGGCTGCCGCCAATCCATTGGAACAACCAGGCGGCGGCGTATTTTGAAAGCCGATCGGTAAGCGGGCTTCTCAGCTACTGTTTCACATTTGGCGTTGGGGTTTTACCTTTGTAACTATCGACCGGCGGGCATTTCACGCCGTCCACCGGATGATGTGTGAAGGTCATCGCGCCACGCAATCACATGGGCGCGGATGACGCTGCGAAATTCCTGTGGCGTGGTGATTGCCCACAAAGCGCATGAAGTCACGGATCCGGCGAGACGAAGAGTCAGTGTTTGGCTAATAGCTTCCTCCCTCTCTCAACAATCTTGGCGGTATCAAACTCTCGTACCCGACCGGCGGCTACATCAGCTAGTCCCTTGTCGATGTCGGCTTTGAGCGCGGCCAGTTCCTGTTCCTGCACCACACGCCGAAGCTTCCATTCGCGCAGGGCTTCGCGCACGACCTCACTGGTCGAGGCGTAGTCCCCGCCCTCAACCGCCGCCTTCACTACCGCCGCCATATCGGTCGGAAGAGTAATCGTCAGTCGCTCGATGTTGGACATGCCATTCTCCTTCAATACCTATTAATCATATTTAGTAATACTTTATCATACTTACAGGAGAGGCAAGGGGAAGGGGAATGTTCGTAAAGACGACGGTGCCTTCTGAAGGGCACAGCGCGGGCGCGGTGCCGACTCGCCGATATCACTTCCTTTCTTCCTTATACATATTCGGTCGGACACACCTGCCATTCCCAATTGCTAACTTATTCAAGAGCTTTCCCTAGTTTACGCTTCGGTGGTTCCACGCAAGAATTGGAAAAACCTAAAGGAGGCCAGTATGAAGACAGGATTGATCTCGATGCTTGTAGCTGGATTATTAAGTTTCGGAATCGGTGTGGCCTATGCCACGGATGCGATGTCTGAGAAAGAAGCCAGTCCCACCATCAAAGAGCGCCTGACCAAAGACACGATCAAGGGCACCTTGATGAATATCGACGGAGAGTACTACTCCATCAAGGATACCGATGGAAAACAGCATAGGATCCATGTCGATAAGAGCACCAAGCTGGATAAGGTGGTGCCCGGCGACATGGTGAAAGCCTATGTGACGGATCAGGGCCATACGACGACGTTGCAGCGTGATAATTAGGGCTGTTGATGAATGCTGCTTGATGGCAAGAGCTGTGGCGCGCCTTCCAGCGTGCCACAGTGCCTTATCGTCTAGGAGGCAATCATGACGGAGAAGAAATGCGCTCATCCTGCGTGTACATGTTCGGCTGAAGCGGGAAAAGAATTCTGCTCTGACGCATGCCGAACTGCCCGTACGGAGGGAAATGCCTGCCCCTGCCACCATCCGGGCTGTCAGACCAGCAAATAACGGCTGGCTGCTAGGCAATCAAACAGAAAAGGAGAGGCGGACATGAGAACCTTCTTCAGTGCATTGATAGTTTCAGCAGTGCTGTTGGCCTGGGGCCTGCCATCTGTTCCGGCGCAGGCGGAGCAGCACCGGGCAAAGCAGGGAAGCTCACAGCAACAGGGCAATACCGAGGCACGGGACGCGAGGGACGACAAAGACGCTACTGCCCAGGATAAAAAAACCAAACCGTCACGGGATACGTCCGGCTTAAAGGACGCTTCCCATCAACCAAAATCTCAGGGCAGTAAAGATACCCGCGATGCCCGAGATGAAAAAGAAGCCGGCAGCGACAGCCACCAGTAACCTCATTCTATAAATCCGATAGACGGGGAGGCGAAACCCTCCCCGTTCCCTCCCGCAAAACCGCTCAATCGT
>NZ_JBLYIG010000416.1:0-8478 GCF_049222245.1 Nitrospira sp. BLG_2
ATCAGTCCGGTCGAGGCCGATGAGATGGGGCGATCGGTCTCACAGGGTCGGAGGTCCGGAACACCTCTGCAATATGCTCCGTAATCTGACGGAAGCGCTCTTTGCTCTGACACTGAGCCTCGTCATGTCTCCACTACGCGATATGGTCACGCACTCGATCAAGGTGAAAGAGCTGTTGCCAAATGCCCCGCCGTGCGGCAGACACGACGGTTATGCAAGCGTTCAATTACGTGTGAGCTTCCGATACCGGATCCTGTGCGGCTGATCGGCTTCCTTGCCTAAGCGTTTCTTTCGATCCGCTTCGTACTCACTGTAGTTGCCCTCGAACCAGACCACTTTACTGTCCCCCTCAAAGGCGAGAATGTGCGTGGCGATCCGATCGAGGAACCACCGGTCGTGGCTGCTGATCACGGCACAGCCGGCGAAATTCTCCAGCCCTTCTTCCAGGGCCCGCAAGGTATTCACGTCCAGATCGTTCGTCGGCTCGTCCAGAATGATGAGATTGGCGCCTTCCTTCAGCATGCGCGCGAGATGCACACGGTTGCGTTCTCCTCCCGAAAGGTCTTTGACCTTTTTCTGTTGATCCGTCCCGGCAAAGTTGAACCGGGCGCAGTAGCCGCGGGCATTCACTTCGGTTTTGCCGAGCTTGACGGTGTCCTGACCATCGGAAATGATCTCGTACACGCTCTTGTTGCCGTCGAGGCTTCGATCCTGATCCACGTAGCCGAGCTTGACGGTCTCTCCGACTTTGATCGACCCGGTATCCGGTTTCTCCTTACCGATGATCATCTTGAACATCGTCGTCTTACCGGCTCCGTTGGGGCCGATCACGCCGACGATGCCGCCTTTCGGCAAGCTGAAGTTTACGTTCTCATACAGCACCTTGTCGCCGAAGGCCTTGCTGATGCCGCTCGCTTCGACAACCACATCGCCCAGCCGCGGCCCCGGGGGAATGTAGATCTCCAGATCCTCCGCTACCTGATCCTGTTTTTGGTTGACCAGTTCTTCATAGCGATTCAAGCGCGCCTTCCCCTTGGACTGCCGCGCCTTCGGCGACATGCGGATCCATTCCAACTCATGTTCCAGTGTCTTCTTCCGCTTCGACTCCGTCTTTTCTTCTTTCTCCAAACGGTCCTTCTTCTGCTCCAACCAGGAACTGTAATTTCCTTGGAATGGAATCCCGTGGCCTCGGTCCAACTCCAAAATCCATCCAGCGACATTGTCGAGAAAGTATCGGTCGTGGGTTACGGCAATGACCGTGCCTTTGTACTGTTGGAGATGCTGCTCAAGCCATTGCACGGATTCCGCGTCCAAATGGTTTGTCGGCTCATCGAGCAAGAGAATATCCGGCTCCTGGATCATTAAACGACAGAGTGCGACCCTTCGTTTTTCACCACCGGACAATGTCCCCACCTTCTGATCGGCAGGCGGACAGCGCAACGCATCCATGGCGATGTCGAGTTGATTTTCGAGCTCCCATCCGTTGGCCGCTTCGATCTTCTCTTGCAATTGCGCCTGCTTGTCGAGCAGCTTTTCCATCGTGTCCGGATCGGCAGACCCGATCTGGTTACTCACGTCTTCGTATTCCTTGAGTAAGGCCACCAACTCCGCCTTCCCCTCTTCCACGACTTCTTTGACCGTCTTGTTCGAATCGAGCTGGGGTTCTTGCTCGAGCAACCCGACGCTATAGCCTTTGGATCGTGTGATCTCGCCTGTATAGTTTGGATCCACGCCGGCGATGATCTTGAGCAGCGAGCTCTTGCCCGAACCGTTCAAGCCCAGCACTCCGATCTTCGCGCCGTAATAGAAGCCCAGGTAGATCTCCCGCAATACCTGCCGCTTCGGCGGATAGACCTTCCCGACGTTGACGAGTGAAAAAATAACTTGCTTGTCGTTCGTTGCCATACGTTCCTTTCACTGGAAGAGCTGAAGACCGGCCACCTTAACAAAGGCGGGGACAGAGCACAACAGACCTCCGTACGAAAATGTCGTGAGCGGTTTCTTGCTTACTTACTGAGAGCCAGGAGCAATAAAGCGGGGCAGCCAAGCTTATGCCGCCAGTCGGAGCGTCGGTCCACCATTGGCCCTGTCACGACGGGTTCCTCAATGCACTCAACGGTCAGCTTCGCTCCTTGCGCCGCTGCGATGAGATCCCTCACTTCGTGACGGTGCCCTAAAATTCGTACAGATCCGTTAAGGCCGGTCAACTCAATATCGGTTCCGGTGAGACGTTGCATGTCCGGGTGTACCGACGACACGACCGCCCTCCCTCCCGGCTTAAGCACAACAGCAATCTGTTCAAATAGATGTTCGGGTCTCTCCATATGATCGAGCACGAGGCCGGACATAACCCGATCAAAGAGGCCGGACAGGAAGGGTAAGCAAGTTACGGATGCCTGTACCCACGAGATCTCTTCTCGCCTTTCGGTATCCTGCCATGCTCGGCATAGCATGCCTCGAGAGAGATCGACCGCCGTGATTCGATACAAGCCCGGAGTCAGTAGGCGAAGATATCGACCGGTTCCGCAGCCTAAATCCAAGGTTCGGCAGCCGGGGAAAGGCTTGAGCTGATCCAAGAGAAAGGGCTCATCCAGCCACGTGGTGGGATCGCCATCGTCATACGTGGCGGCCCAGTAATCGTAACCCGCCTCGGTTCCCTTTTCACGTGCATCAGCTGCCATAGCGAAGCGGCTATCCATCATCTATGTCATCGTATCATTTACTCTTTCCTCAATGCGCATCTCTGGCTGGTGGTGGTTGAAATGAGTCCGGGGAGATCATCGGCCTGCAGACCGCCTGGGGATGCGCCGCCCAACGGCCAGGCCTTGTCCTAGAGCGTATCGGCGATTGCGGTAGAGGCGATCACGAGTACGGCGAACTAGACTCCTTCTTTCGCCATTCGACGAAATACACCGTTCGTATCAAGAAGTTCCTCATACGTTCCCTGATCCGAGATGGACCCATTCTCCAGCAGATAAATGATGTCGGCCTGTTGAACCGTGCTCAGGCGATGGGCGATCATAATGATCGTTTTCTCATGCATGACGTTTCGGATCGCTTCAGTCACAGCGTCTTCGGTAAGACTATCCAACGCGCTCGTCGCTTCGTCAAGAATCAGAACGTCCGGGTCACTATACACTGCCCGAGCGATTCCAATGCGTTGTCTTTGGCCTCCACTGAGCCGCACACCACGCTCACCGACCATTGTTTCATACCCGTTCGGCAGCTCCTCCATAACAAACTCGTGAAGATTGGCGATACGCGCTGCATGCTCCACGCGGTCGATATCCAGATCGCGGGGTGCCACGCCGAATGCGATGTTTGCCGCAAGAGTGTCATCGGCTACATAGATGTGTTGTGGAACATACCCGAGGTGTTTCTGCCACGAAGTCACGTTGCAGGAAGTTATTGGAATACCATCTACCAACAAGGTACCGTCTTGCGGTTCAAGTAATCCCAAAATAATATCCACAATCGTCGTCTTTCCTCCCCCGGAGCTGCCCACGATGGCCACGGTCGTATTGCGTTGTATGGTGAGATTCAGGTTGTTGATGAGAGGAACGGGAGCATTGGAGTATTGGAATACCAGATTCTCCAACACAATCTCTTGCTGTAACGGACCTACCTCTTGGCGTAAGAAATCGACATTCTCATTCACTGGCAGCGTCGGCTTGGCTACCACGATCGGCTTGGTTTCTGAATCTGGTGGTCCTACCAGTGTCTTCAGCTTTTCTTCAACCGCCTCCAGTGAGCCCATATTGAACCGTACCGCAGTGGCGCTCCCGAAGAGCTGCTGGAATGCCGGCAGCAGACGATAGGCCGTAAATGCATACAGCGCCATTAAAGGGAGCGCTTCTTTGAAATCCTGGTGGGTGGCAAGCAGATAAATCACCAGTAAGATCACCGACCCAAACGCAATGCTTTCGATTGCGTATCGCGGCACCTGACTCACAGTAGCGCTCATCCACTGATTCTTTGCATACAACGCCGCGTACTTGGCGAACCGGTCCTGATAGGCGTCATCTTGCCCTAGGATCTTGAGCTCTTTGATCCCATTCAATACCTCCGTAGCCAATCGAAAGCGTTCCTTCTGCGCCTCTTTGCTGGCTCTTCCAAGATGGGTCATCTTTTGACGAACGTTGAGATAGACGCCGGTGTAGACCGTCCCTATCACGGTTCCAACTAAGAGCGCCAACCACGGATCGACCCACATTACAAGAAGCAGAATGCTCATTGCGATGATTGCCTTGGCAATGGCCTGCAATACGGGAACAGCAATGCCATTCGTCACACGAGCAACATCGCCGGTACAATTCAAAACAAGGTTCGAGCTGTTCTGTTCCAGAAAATATGCGTAAGGTTGCCGCGCATAATTCGATAGGATCTGCGTTGAAAGGCTATGTTCCAGATTGTAGGCAAACCATAAAATGGCGGACGAGCTGACGAGCGATACGGCGTTGCTAAAGACCAGGATCACAATCGCTGCCGAGCCCAATCCAACAAGAAACGTGTTGGTGGATTCAAATTCCAACCAGGTAAAGATGTGATGCAGCCAGGGATTCGTCTGAATCAGTTCTGGGTTTCCCACCACGGCCATAAAGGGCAAGATTGATGAGACTCCCAACGCATCTATGAGTCCGGCAAGCACCATAAGCCCGAGCAGCGCATAGGAGAGCCGCCTCTCCTTGCGATTCAACAATGCGTGAAGTCGCTTAATGAGTCGCCGCATGAGAAAAGCACCATAAGATTCCGGATGTCATAGGAAAGTCATGCCGAAGACGGAGTTCTACTGTTTCTTCATGCGCACAATTGCAAGAAGGACTAACCGTAATGAAGAGGTATGAATAGATTTTCGGTGGTCCTTACGATTGACGATCGCGCACTCTTCATGTGCTATTACACCCTCTTGAAGAATAAACCACACTTGGACGAGGCCTCGACTAGGAGTTTCACGAGTGGCTGGCTTGGAGTCGTCCATTCAGTTCCATATATGCTTCCTCTTCACATTTCCAATGCGGAGTAGCGCATGTTTTGTGCCGAAATGGAGTATCGTAAACTCTTGAATTTATTTCCGTGATCATTTGATAACGCTGTGACCTTTGTAGAAGTTGTAGGAGTACGGATACAGCTTTCATTGCTAAGATTTATGGCCATCCCTCCTTGAAGGACGAACGCATTCACCTCCTGCACATTCGTGATGCCATTCGGCATATCCTCGACTACACGCAAGTCGGGGGAGGACAACTTCCGTATTCCTTCTAGCAGTCTGCTGAAAAACTCTGTTGATGCCAACAATATGGCCGGAAGTTACCGTTCAGGATTAACGTCCGAATACCTGCAGGATGCTCAAAAAGACTGTCCGGCAAGGCCGCAGTGAGCGAAGGGGCGAGGCGTACGCTTCAGTACGTGGAGCCTCTGAGCGATGCGAGAACGCTGCTGGCGGACTTTTTCAGCATCCTGCTAAAAGAAGTTCATCCCAGACCGGGATGCATTAGATCCCCAGTTCTTCCGACAGACGCACTTCGGATGCGTCGTCGATTTCCTCAAGGCAGGTGAAACAGGAAAATGGAAAGCGATCGACAGGAATCGCGCAGACTTCGCCGACCGGTGATTCTTCCAGCGCCGGACCGCCGCATTCTTTGTGAATTAACAGCAGCATCAGGCCTCCCTCATCATCAGTCGGCGAAACAGCTCAATGTGTTCGGGACTACTCAACCGATGGTCGCCGGGAACCAGCCGAAGATCAAGCGGAAAGTTCGGATCGCGGCGAAGCAGTTCATTGGCAAAGGACTTACTGCCTTCCGGCAAGATCACTGTATCTTGAAGACCGTGAAGAATCGCCGTCTTCATCGGACGAAGATTGTTGAACGTCTTCGCCCAATAGGCTTCGCTCTCCTCGACCCACTTCCAGGACAATGGCCAATCTTTGTGTAACGGGTCGTCATCCCAGGGCATCCATCCGGCGGTATGCCAATCGTGGAGCCGTTCCTTGGAGATGCTCCTGGCTCGCTCGCCCATCATGTTAAATGCCGGCGCGATCAGGATGAGTTCTTCAACGATGGAAAACTCTTGCGCAACCAGCCAGGCAACCCAACTCCCGAGCGAATTACCCACGATAGTCGTCTTTGGCCCGGATTGAAGCATATCCAGAACGGCACGCGCATCGGCGATCCAATCGGAGAGCGTGTAGTCCGTGAACTGCCCTTCAGAGTCACCGAATCCCCGCACGTCGTAACAACAGAACCCCCAGCTTCGCTCTCGGCACCATTGCGCCAATGCTTTGCTCTTGTTGCCCCAGCGCTTGGATAGAAAGCCGGTGATGAATAGAACCTGGCGATCTGTCCCATCGGCGCAATCACCTCGAATACGTTTGCCATCGGCGCTCATAAGCTCGAACGGCTGCATGGTCAAGCTTTGAATGCCTTCATGATGAAACCACTGAGCCGCTGCAGCACGGATTCTGGAATCTCATGCCCGCCTCGGAAACTCTGCCACTCCACGACAAGGCTCGATTGAGTCAGTGCGTCGCGCAGACGCTCCGCTCCGATATGGGGAAGAATGTCGTCCAACGTGCCGTGACTTTGAAAAACCGGCAGACCTTTGCGTGTGGACATGAGTGGACCCCAGACCGACTGAGCTAGAAGATTACCAGAGAGCTGCACGAGACCGGCGAATGGATAGTCCGTGTGCAAGACGGCGTCGCAGCTCAGCATTGCCCCTTGTGAAAACCCGCCTATCACCGTCTTCTTATAATCGATCTGGAACTTTCTGGGTAATTCTCTGAGAAAGCCTAGAAAGCGTTCCCGTGCCAGAGCCAGGCCCTGGGGGATCTCCACAGACAAATCACGAATGCGGCCGGCGGCCCGATCCTCTTGAATACGCGCGAAGTCGATGATCCACCAGGCGCGTGAATCGCCGAAGCCCATGTTGAGCGACAGAGGGGCTTCGGGAAACAGCCATCGGGTTCCTCCAGGAACCTCGATCACGTCCGCAAGCGGCACCAGATCGTGACCCGGCGCGCCGAATCCGTGTAGAAGCAGGACGATTGGCCCGTCACCTCCACCCTGTCCATCCGTACCGCCGACAAGTCGGACCTTCAATCCACCCAGTAAGGTTTCTCGCATGAGAACTCCTGGATCAGGACATCGTGATTGCCGATAACCTTACGACGAACAACTTATAGCCAGATGCTTGCCCCAGTTCGGTGGAGGAAACGCATAGGCTTCCATACCCGGCTGCTCGGTGAACGGGTCTTGCAGCACCGTGAAGAGTCTATCGACTTCGGAGAAATCCTTGTTGTGAGCCTTCTCAATCGCCGTTTGCGCAAGATAGTTCCTCAGCACGTACCGGGGATTTACGCGAATCATACGATCGCGCCGCTCCTCGTCGCGATTGCATTCATTCCGCAGCCGATCCCGATAGCGCGCCGCCCATTCGTCGAATCGGTCACGGTTGAGGAAATGTTGGCGCAATTGCTCATTGATTGCGCCATCAGCCGTGGAGAACGTACTTAACTCCCTGCACACGATCGTATAATCCGCCTGGCTGCCTTGGAGGAGTCCTAGGAAATCGCGAATGAGTTCGTCGTCTCCTGCCCGCTCGTCTACCAATCCAACTTTCGCCCGCATGAGCTTCAAATACTCCCGCTCGTATAAGGGTTGATAGGTCTCGAGGGCCGCCTTCAAGGCATCCTTTTCCGCCAACGGCAACAAGGCCTGCGCCAAGCAGCTCAGATTCCAGAGCCCGATATAAGGCTGCTGGTTGAAAGCGTAGCGGCCGTTGTGGTCCGAGTGGTTGCAGATAAACCCTGCGTCGTAATCGTCCATGAAGCCGTACGGACCATAATCCAGCGTCAGGCCCAGGATCGACATGTTGTCGGTGTTCATGACGCCGTGTGCCCAGCCGACGGCCTGCCATTGGGCGATCAATTTCGCGGTTCGCTCGACGACTTCCGTAAAGAATCGGGCGTACTTTTCTCCGGCATCATGAAGATGCGGGAAGTGATGATTGATCACGTAATCCGCGAGAGTTTTCAAGTGCTCATGCTGTTTCCGGTAATAGAAGACTTCAAACGTGCCGAATCGGACATGGGAAGGCGCCATGCGGACCAGCATCGCGCCGGTCTCGACCTGTTCTCGATACACTTTATCGTCGCTCCCGACAAGGCAGAGGGCCTGCGTGGTCGGGATACCGAGGCCGCGCATCGCAGCGCAGCAGAGATACTCACGAATCGTCGAGCGCAACACCGCCCGTCCGTCTCCGTCGCGTGAAAACGGGGTCATCCCCGCGCCTTTGAGATGCAAGTCCCATCGCTCTCCCCGCTCGTTTGTCACCTCGCCGAGGAGAATGGCCCGTCCATCGCCGAGTTGCGGCACATAGACGCCGAATTGATGGTCGGAATACAGCATGGCGAGCGGCTCCATCCCTGTTGCCAATGCGCTCCCGCCGAAAAGCGCCGTGAACTCCGGCCGCATCAGT
>NZ_JBLYIG010000417.1:0-8609 GCF_049222245.1 Nitrospira sp. BLG_2
AGGTCGGCCCGGCATGAGCGTCATGATCGCGACGGCGTACATGGAGGAGGCGGCGAGCTTCGACTGGTTGGTGGCGATGGCGGCCGGCCGTGTGCTGGCCACCGGTTCCCCTGAAGATCTTCTCACGCGCGGCGGGACGGCCTCGCTCGAGCGGGCGTTCATCGCCTTGCTGCCGAAAGAGGAGCGGCGGATTCATCGCCCCCTGGTGATTCCTCCCCGCGCGGGGAGCGAAAAGAGCGATATCGCGATCGAGGCGAAGGACCTGACCAAGCGGTTCGGCGAGTTCGTCGCGGTGGACCATGTGACGTTTCGCATCGAACGAGGCGAGATTTTCGGTTTTCTCGGCTCCAACGGTTGCGGCAAGACGACCACCATGAAGATGTTGACCGGTCTCCTGCCCTCGAGCGAGGGGCAGGCCCGGCTGTTCGGCCGGACGGTCGATCCGAACGATCTCGCTGTTCGGCGGCGGGTCGGCTACATGTCGCAATCATTTTCGCTCTACTCGGAGTTGACGGTCCGCCAAAATTTGGCGCTGCATGCCCGGCTGTTCCATATCCCGGCCGGCGAGATCCCCGATCGAATTGCCGCCATGGCGGAACGGTTCGATCTCGCCGACGTGATCGACGCGCTGCCCGATGCGTTGCCGCTGGGCCGCCGCCAGCGCCTCTCGTTGGCGGTCGCGATGATCCATCGGCCGGAGTTGCTCATTCTCGACGAACCCACGTCCGGCGTCGATCCGATCGCCCGCGATGCCTTCTGGCGGATCATGATCGAACTGGCCCGCCGAGATAAAGTCACCATTTTCATCTCGACCCATTTCATGAACGAAGCGGAGCGCTGCGACCGTATCTCCTTGATGCATGCGGGCCGCGTGTTGGTGAGCGGCTCCCCAGCGGCTTTGAAAGAGGAGCGCGGGGTCACGAGCTTGGAAGATGCGTTCATCGCCTATCTGGAAGAGGCCGCCCCGCAAGAGCGGAATCCAGAGGAGCCGGCGGCGACGGCAGATCATGCAAGGCTTCCGGTCTCGACATGGTCCGGCGCCGCGCGCCCGAGCCCGTCATCGGAGGCTTTTCCAGCCAAGCGACGATTCGATCCGCGCCGACTGCTCAGCTATACCAGGATCGAATCGCTGGGGCTGCGCCGAGATCCTATTCGCGCCACCTTGGCTCTGGCGGGAAGCGTTGTATTGATGTTCGTCATGGGATACGGCATCAGCATGGATGTCGAAGATCTCCCATTTGCCGTGCTCGATCGCGATCAGACCGTCGCCAGCCGCGAGTATGTGTTGAACATCGCCGGCTCCCGTTATTTCATCCTGCGTCCGCCGCTGTCCGATCATGCCGAGCTCGATCGACGCATGCGGGCCGGGGAGTTGAGCTTGGCTCTGGAAATTCCCTCCGGGTTTGCCCGCGATCTGGCCCGGGGCACAAGGGTGGAAATCGGCGCCTGGATCGACGGGGCCATGCCTCAACGAGCCGAAACCGTGCAGGGCTACGTGCGAGGCATGCATGCCCACTGGTTGACCGGGACGGCTCCGCGAGGGCCGGGAGGGCCGCCGTCAGCCGAGGTCGTGTCGATCGAGACGCGCTTTCGCTATAACCCGGACGTGAAGAGCCTGGTGTCGATGGTGCCGGCCATGATTCCAATCCTATTGATCCTGATTCCGGCCATGCTCACCGCGCTCTCGGTCGTACGCGAGAAGGAGACGGGCTCGATCGTGAATTTTTATGTCACGCCGGTCACCAGGCTGGAGTTTTTGGTGGGGAAACAATTCCCCTACGTTGCTCTCGCCATGCTCAACTTCCTGCTGCTCGCGGCATTGGCCGTCACCGCCTTCGACGTGCCGCTGACCGGCAGTGTCACCGCGCTCACGACGGCGGCTTTCCTGTATGTCCTATGCTCGACCGCCATGGGTCTCGTCATGTCTTCGTTCATGCGCAGCCAAATCGCGGCTATTTTCGGCACGGCCCTTTTGACGATGGTGCCGGTCACGCAGTTCTCCGGATTGCTGGATCCGGTGTCCTCGCTGGAAGGGATCGGCGCGCTCATTGGTCGCGTGTACCCGACGACGCATTTCCTGACCATATCCCGGGGCACGTTCTCCAAAGCGCTCGGATTCGCGGACTTGCCGGAGGCATTCCTCTCACTTCTGCTTACCGCGCCGGTTCTGCTGCTGCTGGGCGTGGCGTTACTGAGAAAGCAGGAGAAATCCTGAATGCGTCCCGCCAATATCCTGCATCTGGGCATCAAGGAGTTGCGCAGCCTGAGCCGGGACCGGATCATGATCATCTTGATCGTCTATACGTTTTCTCTCGGCATCTATGCCGCCGCGACGGCGAAGCCGGAGACGCTCAACAAGGCGCCGATCGCCATCGTGGATGAAGACCGCTCTCCGCTTTCCGCCCGCCTCATCAGCGCGTTTTATCCGCCGCATTTTCTTGCGCCCGCGTTGATTCAACATGCGGGCATGGACGAGGGCATGGATGCCGGGCGGTTCACGTTCGCGGTCAACATTCCTCCGGATTTGCAGCGCGATGTTTTGGCCGGGCGCGCACCGGCCATCCAGTTGAATGTCGACGCCACGAGGATGAGCCAGGCGTTCGTCGGCAGCGGCTATGTCCAGTCCATCATCACGGATGAGGTGAGAGAGTTCGTCCGCCGCTATCGCGAGACACCGGTGGCGCCGGTGGATCTTGCCCTTCGGGCGCGCTTCAATCCGTCGCTGGATCCCAGTTGGTTCGGCTCGGTCATGCAAGTCATCAACAACGTGACGCTGTTGTCCATCGTCTTGACCGGAGCCGCGCTCTTGCGCGAGCGGGAACGAGGCACGATCGAGCATTTGCTGGCCATGCCGGTCACGCCGTTTGAAATCATGAGCAGCAAGGTTTGGGCGATGGGGCTTGTCGTATTGTCGGCCTGCGCCGCTTCGCTCGCATTCGTCGTGCAAGGGCTGTTGGCCGTGCCGATCGGAGGGTCAATCCCTCTATTCCTCGGCGGCACCGCGCTGCACCTCTTCGCGACAGCCTCGCTGGGCATTTTCATGGGCACGGCTGCGCGCTCAATGCCCCAGTTCGGAATCCTGGTGATCTTGGTCGTGCTGCCGCTCCAGATGCTGTCAGGTGCGTCCACGCCGCGCGAAAGCATGCCCGAATTCGTGCAGCAGATCATGTGGGCTGCTCCGACCACGCATTTCGTCTCGCTCTCCCAGGCGATCTTGTATCGCGGCGCCGGTTTTGAAATCGTGTGGCGGGAGTTCATCGCGCTGGGGTTCATTGGAATCATTTTCTTTACGATCTCCCTGGCTCTGTTCCGGAAGGCCATCAATACGATGGCGTGACCTTCCAATCGATGTGCCCTGGCAGCCGCCTTGCCGATAGTCACATAGTCACGCGGCAAGTCCGCCATGTTCGACGTCACGAGCGTCGCGCCTTGTTCCCGGAGTTCCTCCGCACGGCCTGTCCGGTCGACGCCGATGACGAGTCCGCCCCCCGTTGCGCCCGGCTTACGCCGGCGACGGCATCTTTCATGACAATGAGCCAAACTGAGCTCGCAAAACAGCCAAACTCCGCTGTTGGAACGGTGTTCACTCCGGCTCGCTTATTGAGCATCCGTACCCATGACCTTCCATTCCGTATCCTCAGGTAGAATATTCACAACATATTGATTATATTGATATTTTTATTCTATTTTCGGTGTGATGTTCATGCTAAAATCCGTCTGCTGCTTTCTTTACGCCATGGAGTCTCTCCTGGTGCTAAGGAAATGGGGGAGGTGATGTGGCCATCACCTCCCCTTTCTTTTGCCGCGCCGTCTCTTCGTTCCCCAGATCGCAGCCTGCCGGTCATTTCGTCCTCTTTTGACTTATTCTTCATCTCATAAGGTGCGCGTCGTGGATGTAACCGGTTGATCCGGGATGTCATCCCGATGGAGGGCTGGACCGTGAAGGGCAGCTCTTCTCATTGACGGTTCCTCGGGTGGTCGAATCTCTCGGAAGCGTTGTCGAGGACGTGTTGGATCGGACAGTGATTCGTGTGATGCGGTCCGTGGGCTAGGAGGAATCAAGGACGTGGGGTGGTGAGGAGGCGACGTGGCCGACGCCTCCTCAGGGTGCGATTCGTGCTACTTCTTTTTCTTGGCCGCCTTCTTGGCAGGCTTCTTGGCTGCTTTCTTCGTTGCCATGAGTACTCTCACCTCCCTTCGATTTCAAAAATGGTAGTTGTATCTGTGATATAGCAGAATTTGTGCCGCGAGTAAAATTTTACTCGACACAACTTGGTCCGGTCGGCGGAAATAGTGATCAACCCTCATCTGGTGATGTGGGATGTGAATTCCGTCCCGGCCGATCCAATGGTCACGGGACAAGTTCCGCCATGTTCGACGTCACGAGCATCGCGCCTTGTTCCCGGAGTTCCTCCGCATGGCCTGTCCGGTCGATGCCGATGACGAGTCCGAACCCCCCGTTTCGCCCGGCTTGAACGCCGGCGACGGCATCTTCCACGACAATGGCCCGCGCCGGTTCCACGCCAAGGCGCCGTGCCGCTTCCAGAAAGCCGTCCGGGGCCGGCTTTCCCTTCAAATGAAGCCGCGCGCTCTCGACGCCGTCAATTCGAACATCGAAGCAATCGGTCAAACCGATGCGTTGCACAACAGCCGCGGTGCTCTTGCTGGCGGACACGACCGCCGTGCGAAGTCCCTGCGCCCGAACCGCTCGTAGAAAGCGCACCGCATCCTCGTACACCTTGACGCCGTGCTCTTTCAGATGAGCCTGAAAATAGCGATCTTTTTTATTGCCGAGCCCATGGATCGTCTCCCGGTCCGGGCCATCTTGAGGCTCGCCGTAGGGCAAGGTGATGCCACGGGACTCGAGAAAGCTTTTCACCCCGTCCTGCCGGAGCTTACCGTCCACATACCGGCGATAATCCTGATCGATATCGAACGGTACAAAGGTGCTGTCGTCGCCGGACGATCTGGCTTGTAAATATTCGTCGAACAAGCGCTTCCAGGCTGCGGCATGGACGGCTGCCGTCTGCGTCAGGACTCCATCAAGGTCGAAAAGCACGGCGTCAAAAACCTTCAGGTCCACTCTCATTTTTCACCTCATGATAGCTCCGTCCTAAGGGGATTACCGTGTGGTCTCGGCATGCTCGTATGCTAGCATTTTCTTCCTATGTAATGGTAAGGGTCATGATCAAGAAATCAATCCTCCACGCGCCTGCCTCGGAAGGATGGGCAATGACATTGTCGGATATGTTCAGCTCGATTAATGTGCCGGGCTCCGTCGATCCAAGCTGGGTTCTGATCGAAGAAGGCTTCACTCTCGCCAGGGAGCGCGAGGTGGAGTCGCTGTTCACCCTGTCGAACGGATATGTGGGAACCAGAGGCTCTCTGCCGGAAGGCACGAGTTTATCGGCGCCCGCGACACTCCTTGCCGGCGTGTACGAGGCGATCGATCCCTCGGCCGGTTCTCTTGAACTCGCCAACCTTCCGGACTGGACCCGGCTTCAGATTCTCGTTGAGGGTCGTCTGCTGTCGCTCGAAAGCGGAGAGATCGTGGAACATCGACGCGTCCTTGACCTTCGTCACGGATTGTTGTTGCGCCGATGGCGGCATCAAGATGGCACAGGCCGGGTCACAGGCCTGCAATTTATGCGTCTTGTGTCGCTTCATGATCGACACCTCTTCGCGCAATCCGTCGGCGTTACGCCTGAAAACTATGCCGGCACCATCGCGATCGAATGCTCCTGGGAACACGTACCGGGGGGAACGGTGTGGCGTCCGAAGATTGAGGGTGAGACGGTCCTGATCGAAGGGGCGACGACAAGGGGAGCGACGATCGCCATGGCGCATCGAAGCGAGGTCCGTCTGGAGGCAGGTTCGGCTGTGAAACGAACGACCGACATTCAAACCGGCGGACTGGTGGAGCGTTGGGCATGCCCGGCCAAGATGAACGAAGCGGCCACGTTCACGCGGTTTGCCGCCGTCTATTCGTCCCGCGAGACGGACGATCCGGCCGTTTCAGCGAGCAGGCATGTGCGGCGGGCTTACGAGGCCGGCTTGGAAGCTCACCTCGCGCCTCATATACGTGCATGGGAAGATCGCTGGCGCGCCGCCGGTCTGGAAGTGACCGGAGACGAGTCGGCGCAACAGGCGCTCCGCTTTGCGCTCTATCATCTCAATAGCGCCGTGAATCCGAACGATGAACATGTCTCCGTGGGAGCGCGGGGCCTCACCGGGTCCGTCTACAAAGGGCATGTATTTTGGGACACCGAAATCTATCTGCTCCCTTTCTATACCTTCACATATCCGGCGGCGGCGCGGGCGCTGTTGATGTACCGTTTTCACACCTTGCCGGCTGCGCGAGACAGGGCGCGAAGCTTCGGTTACGAGGGAGCCCTGTATGCCTGGGAGTCGGCGGATACCGGAGACGATGTGACGCCGGCCTCCGTCGTGGCGCCCAACGGCGAGGTGGTGGAAGTGCTGACCGGCATGCAGGAGCACCATATCAGCGCGGATGTCGCCCATGCCGTCTGGCAATACTGGCAAGCGACGGCCGATGAGCCGTTCTTTCTGACGGCAGGGATCGACATTCTCGTCGAGACCGCCCGGTTCTGGGCGACCCGCGGTCGGCTGGAGCAGGACGGACGGTACCATATCCGGACCGTCATCGGACCGGATGAATACCATGAGTCAGTGGACGACAATGCCTTCACGAACGTGATGGCGCAATGGAACCTGGAACGAGCGGCGGAGGCCGTCGAATGGATCCGTTCCAGCCGTCACGATGCCTGGCGGACCGTTGCCGAGCGCCTGCGGATCAAGCCTGACGAAGCGGACGCCTGGCGCCGGATCGCCGGCGCGATGGTGACCGGATTCGATCCTCGGACGAATCTGTTCGAGCAATTTGCCGGGTTCTTTCGGCTCGAGGATCTCGATCTCGAGGCGTACCGCGCGAGGACCGTTCCGATCGATGTGATTCTCGGACGCGAACGAACTCAGCGCTCGAAGGTCGTGAAGCAGGCGGACGTCATTGCGCTCAGCGCGATTCTCTGGGAGCGGTTCCCTTACGCCGTGCATGACGCCAACTTTCGTTACTATGAGCCTCGCACGGCCCATGGCAGTTCGCTGAGTCCTTCCTTCCACGCATTGGTGAGCGCCCGACTCGGCAATGTCGATTTGGCGTTGCGCTATTTCCGCGAAGCCGCGGCGATTGATTTGTCAAACCATATGGGCAATGCATCCGGAGGCGTCCACATCGCATCCCTCGGCGGCTTATGGCAGACCGCGGTCTTCGGCATGGGAGGCGTGAGATTTCGAGACGAGGGGCTGATCCTCGATCCGCATCTCCCGGCGTCCTGGAAGACACTGTCGTTTTCGCTTCAATGGAGAGGGCGGGAGGTCGCGATCATGATCAATCGTGAGCCCGCGCAGGTCACCGTGGATCTGCGGGCCGGCGAGCCGATGATCATCAAGCTGGGTCAGGAAATGGTCCGGACAATCGACTCGACGCATTGCTTTACCGCGCGTGTGTCGGGATCGACCTGGAGCGGGTGGGAAGAATCGAGCCGGTCACTCCGAACATAGGCAGGAAGGCGATCCGTGAACCGCGAAAAGCCATACACGGAGACGGAACCTCGCTCCACGGATGCCGCGGGGTCGCCACCTCCGACAGTTCTCGTGCCGCTGTACGGATCGGCTCGCGCGATCGATGTGCTGCCCGTCGCTCAGGGCCTTGCCAAGCTGATACAGGCAACGATCCATATTGTTTATGTCTCGTCATGGCCGCTGCCCTCCGGATCGAGCCGTGACACACTCGGGTTGGCGAAGGAAGAACTTTCCGGCGCCGTCCTCGATCGACTCACCGGTCCTCCGGAGTCGGTCATCATTGCCGAAGCCAAGAAGCGGGAAAGTGGTTTCATCGTCATGTGCGCCCATTCCGAGGCCGACGAACATGAAGGAGGATTCGGCGTCATAGCTCGCGAAATCCTGTTACACGCGCCTTGTCCGGTCGTGCTCGTTCCGGCGGGGCGTGGGCAAATGCCGTGGTCGCTCCGACGATTGTTGGTGCCTCACGACGGCACCCCTGCGAGCGCGGGCAACATCCGTCCGGCGAGCGACCTCTGCCTTCGTGCGCGAGGCGAAATGACCATCCTTCACGTGGCGTCTGCGGCGGCCTCGCCGGCGGAGGAGCCGGGAACGTTCAACACCCCGCGTTATGTGGATCAACCGCAGCATGAATGGCCGGCATGGGAAGCCGAGTTTCTCGATCGTGTCCGCGCGATAGGAAGACCTCGCTGCGGCGTGAAGCTGCGGACCATACTCTGTATCGAACAGATCGGCGCGGCTATTGTGCGATTCGCGTCCGGCGATAAGAGCGATCTCATCGCGCTGGCCTGGCGCATGCGCCTCGACCCGACCCGAGCCCTGACCTTGCGGCGGATCGTTCAACAAGCCTCCTGCCCGGTCGCGATCTACCCGATCAATGTGGAGAATCCGAATGGACCGGCAGCCCGGTGATGACTATGCCGGTTTCAAACGCTCGTCATTCGTAGTATTCGGGCTAGTGTCCTGAGTCTGAAGTCATGGGTATAAGTGGTGCGTGGGTTGTGCCC
>NZ_JBLYIG010000418.1:0-3667 GCF_049222245.1 Nitrospira sp. BLG_2
GAACGGATCGCCACCGAAAACAAGAGGCCACACCATAACTCACGGATGTGGAACGGAGTAAGCCAGCACTCCTCTTCGCAGTGCGTGGCGGTCCGCTTTGCGGAACGTGTTTGAAGGGCTTGCGAACGTCTTAAATTGGCCGATGGCAGTCCTCGACCCAAAGCAGAAGTCCACGACCGACGGCTACCAGGTGGGGGATTTAAGGAGACATTCTGGATTTCTTGCCGTCGAACTGAATCACTATCTGCGGAAATTCAGAATGTCCACATTTCGACCTCCGTCAGCCTTGGGATGCGCTGGCTCGATGACCGCCACCAATTCCGCCCACGGCAACACGAGTTTCATCTCGTCGAGAAACCGCTCGCGGCGAGTGGGCTCGCGATATTGCTCGAATGTGACGTCGGCAAAGGTCTGTTGGTGGATGGGCGCGTCTCCCGTTCAGTGCTGCATTCCTCATAGCACATCACCAGCGGGGAATAAATCAGACCTTTCCTAGTGGCAGTTGCCGTCTCGTCTACGCTTTCTATAGAGATTGGACCCGCCAGTGATCTTGATGCGGTATTGAATTAGATCAGAACTGACTTCAAAGATTTCCGCCATCTCCTCCACCGACTTTCCGGCGTTGAGAGCATAGAAAAAGGCTTTCCAGGGGAGCAGCGCGGCTGCCCCGATCCCATAGGCCTCCTTTTCTTGTTTCGCATGATAATCGCGGACCAAAAGGCCATGCGAATCATAGGAGACTCCTGACGGCTCATGATCCATGTGGATGTGCGAGACTTCTTCCATCAAAGTCACTTTGTTGCGGCGGCGGCTGTGGAAGGGATTCAGCATGCAAATCAACGTGCCGTCGTCCAGCGGGATGGGATATACTCCACCTGACCATTTATCTCTCCCATGACCTTTCAGATGGCTCCCGTGATGCGACGGAATCTTATCCAGCAACGCATGGACATCGAGGACCTGCAGCCCAAACGCTCCAGCCAACTTCCAGGGATCGAGCTTCTCATTGGCACCAACACGAGCCACTTTTCGTAGTTCAGCGGCCAACGGTTCCCAGTATTTGGCGTCCTCGCTGAAAGGAAGCATCACAGTTTATCCCATGCTTATGACTTCTTACTCATCTGCTCGTAGGCTGTCCTAAATAGCTTGGACAAAGCATCTGCTGTCGATCGGTCAAGGTTTTTGTCGGCTCGCAGGTGAAGCTCAACTGCATCAGGAGTGCCCACTGGTTTTTGACCGGACTTACCAGGCGAACGAGGAACAGACGGATTTTCCTTAAACTGATCCATAGACACTTTCATCCAATCACACAGAGCTATTAGTGTCTTGGCATCAACGCTCTGAGACCCACCACGTTCGATCCTCGACAACGATGCCACACTGATTCCTGTAGCCTCGTGCACTTCGGTGAGACGCTTCCTCCTTTCTTTCCTGACTCGGTTAAGATGTTGACCCAGTAGACGTACGTCTACCCCACCATCCGTCATTCAGGGACCTCCTTTCGGTTCGTCCATTAGCCCGGATATACAGGAATTGGAAATTGTCGTCCACAAGAAATTTCCCATTGACAGAAGCCAGCAGCGCGGGTAGCATGAGCCTAAGTTCTCGTAAAAGAGAAAATTCTCGTCGGCATGATGTCGGCGTGAACACCTCGATGGAGGCGCATATGAAAGTATTGCGGGTCATCAAAGCCAAACCCAATCCGGCGGGCAAGGATCGCGTTGGCAGCACCACGCCGAACCGCCAGTTGGCCGCCGAATGGGTTGATTTCAAAAACGTGGGTGACGAACCTTACCCGCTCCAGGGAATCTCGCTCCAACACATCGCCTACCAGCCGCGCTGCCGAGATGGGCGGTGGGAAACCATCATGGCATTTCAAGGCACGCTTGAATCTGGCCGTGTCGTCCGCATTCACTCCGGTTCTGAGCTTTCACTCTCGGAGATGAATCCGGAAGACGTCGCTGGAGCCGATCATCACTTGTTCACCAACCGCAATTACATTTGGAACAACGATTGCGGCGATACCGCTCGTCTTTGGAACGGGCTCATTGCTGTTGACGCCGCGTCCTATGACCCGTACCCGATGGAAGGCAAGATCCTCGTTCGTCAGGGCGACAAACTTATTTAAGGAAGGGGGCAAGATGTCATCAAAAGCCAGCACCATGTTGTTTGTCTTCGTCGGCGCCATTGCCGTAGGCCTAGCACTGGCGCATGATCCTCACTGTCGAGGCGCCTGCCAGCAATTCGCCAGGAATCTGACGAGGTATGGCATCAAAGGATTATTCCCGTTTCTGTAAAAGGCCCGCGTGTGGCAATTCCGCCCGCGCCATATGACAGGAGGAGAACCATGGGTAATTTGCCCGGATACACGCTTACACACGATGACCGAAACGAAGACTGGGCATTGAAAAACGATGCCACGGGAAGAACGGTGCGGCGTTTCGATACGAAAGAGGAGGCTACAAAAGGTGGTGTCCTGCAAGACGCCGTTGGGAATCAAGGAGGCTCGGTGAAGATTCAAAAGGAAAACGGCTTATATCAGGAAGAGCGTACATATCCCCGGAGCCGAGACCCGCGCTCGTCGAAAGGGTAGCCGAATGTCCGCTTTTAATGGGTTACGGTCGCCTTATCGGCCGTATCCTGTTGCAGGTTATTGCTACGCGGTCACTATTAACGCATATTCCCATTGCCATGGCTGAAACCAAGGAACAACAAGAACAACGGGCACTCCGAGAGTTGGAAGCCAAGAACATTGCGCACTATTCCGTGATGTTAAAGGCATGGATCGAAACGCGAATGGCCCGGGATAAGTCATTGATCACGCTTTCCGCTGGCGGCGTCGGCGTGCTCGTCACACTGTTGACAACTGTCGGACTCGCTCGCCCTTGGCAGATTTGGTTGTACGCAGGCTCATTTCTTGGCTTCCTCGCCACAATTGGTATCGCTTTGGTGATTTATCAGAAAAATGCCGAACTGATTGAGAATGACTTTCGAGGGGACGTCAAAGACTTGAAGCTAAAGGCGTTTGACATAGCGTCAATTGCGACGTTCTATGTAGGTGCCATATTTGCCGTCTTGATTGCAATCAGCTCAGCCCTCACGCAACCGACGAAGAAAGGAGACTATGGCATGGGAGAAACAATGAAGAAGAGTCTTGATGGCATCAGCAATCTCAAGCCACAACTGCCCCACGAGCCACCGCCGGCGGCGCCGTCTGCGCAACAGTCGCAAGCGACAACTACTCCTGTTCCTGTGGCAGACTCTCCTAAAAAATAAAGGGACAGAAAATAGGGACAGGCTGGGTTTTTGATAATCGCTGTTCCTGGACAAGAGCTGATGGGCGTCAGGCGAATCGTAGGTTGCGAAGACAATGGATGGGGTCGGGCTTTGCTATCTTAACAATCTGTCTACACCCACACTTCCGACTGCCACTCCTCCCCACGCAGCTCGTTCATGTCAACGATCACATGAATTCCCCCCTCTGGGTGATAGTGGCGTGTGCGGGGCCCGCCCCTTCGGCCGGGCCCCGGGCCGATCGTGGTTCCTGCGGCCGTGTACGACGTCGATGTGCTGAGGACCGTTTTAAGGCGGTGCGATCACGGCGCCGAACTTCCGCTCTTGGCCGCTAGCGGACGGTGGGTACGGATGACGACAATCAACACCCAAC
>NZ_JBLYIG010000419.1:0-1621 GCF_049222245.1 Nitrospira sp. BLG_2
GCTAGCCGCTGCATTCGTGGCGAAGCTTGACCTCCGGAGCCAGAAGATGATGTCGCCGCGGTTCTGGTTGATGTAGAAGATCCCATAAGTGCCGAGGCATTGGTTCCGGAGTTGACGGTAACTCCGGACTGAATTGTCGTAGCCGACAGGACGGGTGCCGAAGCAATTGATGCTCCGGAAGTTGAAGCCATAGACGACTTCGTCGGAGACTTCGTGTCCGTCAGTCCGGTTGATGTCGTTGGTGACAGAGTCGATGACGTTGGCGCCGGGGCTTCAATGCTGGCTGTCGCTTGGGTTTGAGGTGTAGGCCGGCGGATCAGGCGATGTGGTTTTCTCGTAGTTGTGGCCGAACCCTTTTTCAGTAGCGCTTTTCCTTCGCTTAGAACGCCCAGGGATTTCTGTTGGGGATTGCTCTGCTGGCTTGCGTTTGATGCTGCTATGCCTTCAGCGCCTGCGAAGACGGGCCATGTCATGGGCACGGCAAATCCATAGGCGAAGGACACTATGACGATTCCACTCGAGAGGAACCGCAGCGTCTGACTACATTTCTGGCGCATGGTCCAAATCCTCCGCGTTGCAAGCCCTGCTCGAAAAACTCTCCAAAACCTAACTCACAAAGGACACTTCTAAAGAAGCGATAATTTTGACCGACGCGATTACGTGCCCTCAGGTGAGTCAGTGAGCAAGTTAAGTGCCCCTCTCCTTGCAAATGAGTAGGACTCCAGCCTGAAAAGACCGAAATGATCAAAGATTTCGAGGCCGTTTGTGTGATGGGAAGGTTGCGGGTTGACGCCGTACTGGAGGGCTAGCCTGCTTGTGCGCGTTCGCTCAGGAATCTCTTTGCGGAACATCTAAAGTTTAAGTTTAGATTTAGCTGATATGAGGTTATTTCAAAATGACCTATAGTCGTTTTTCTATTCGCGTCTAGCAGGGATCTGTTTGATATTATTGGGGCTCCACCGTCTGTATGCTTTTCCCGCCACGATGCTAGCAGTGAATTTAGCTCAGCCAGATGAGAAAGGAGAATCATGAAGACGAATTGTGTGCAGTATCAGGTATGTGCGATGGAGGCGTAGTCGACCACATCGTTGTGCGGTCATGGTGAGCAATCTGGATTCTTGAAAGTGTTGACTTTCTTGACTCGTTGGAAGTCATCTGCCATTGTTGCCCTATTGGAAAAATGAGGAGTTCTATGAAGAAAGAGAGAGCACGATCGGTTGCGGTTGTGGGCTTGGGTTACGTAGGTCTCCCGATAGCGGTAGCGTTCGGCAAGCAAGCTCCCGCGATTGGGTTTGATGTCAACAAAACCAAGATTGAGGAATTACGGAAAGGGATTGATCGAACCGGTGAGGTCTCAAAGGAAGACCTTGTGGCAACGAAGATAAGCTTTACCTCGGAGCCTACTGATCTTAAAGCAGCGGATTTCATTATCGTCGCGGTTCCAACTCCAATCAGCGAGGCCCTGCAGCCGGACTTGAAGGCGCTGAGGATGTGCTCTGAGACAATCGGGGCCAATCTCTCGCCGGGAGCCATTGTCGTCTATGAGTCTACGGTGTATCCCGGAGTCACCGAGGAAGTTTGTCTTCCTATTCTGGAGAAGAAGTCCGGAATGAAGGCAGGG
>NZ_JBLYIG010000420.1:0-6330 GCF_049222245.1 Nitrospira sp. BLG_2
CCATCCGAGAAAACCCGAGATTCTCGGCAAGCACCCGGAGCACCGTTTCAAGTAACTGATCCAAGTCGAACATAGTGGCGCTTGCGATTGCGGCACTGGCCTGATGCACCGTCGTCAAGTGCCTGACCTGCCGCCTGATCGTCTCGAGATTCATGGTGATCGCCTGATTGCGGTCATGGAGAGCACCGGTCATCACGTTGAACACATCCGTGAGTTCGCCGACTTCATCGTTCGAGGCGACCACCAGCGGGCTCAGTGCATCGTTTCCGCTCGCGAGTTGCCGGGCTGCGTTGGCGAGGCTTCGTAGCGGCGTCGTAATGCGCGACGTGAGCAGATGAGCACCGAGGATGCCTGCCGCGATAATCAGCATCGTGAGAAGGGACACATTTCGCACGATCTCCAGTAAGGCTTTTTTTGCTTGCGCATCCGTCATTCCGATCCGAACGAGACCGACGATCGCAGGATTGTTCGCCGGCAGAGGGAAACTTTTCTCTTCCAATTCGACGGAGAGTTGAGGCAGGGGAGTCTCCGCCGAAGATTCACGGAGAACGGGCATGGCAAAATCGTAAAAGGTTTCCTTCCGAAAGAGAAAGGAGAGGAGCCAGTCCGAGGATTCATCCTGAGGAACGAGCGTCTCCCCTGATGAAATCGCGAGCTTGGTTATGAGTGGAGTCGTCAGCGGAGCCTGCAGCAATGATTCTGACGCGCCATCATTTGGATACATCGGCTGCGGAATCGGTTGGGAAGACCGGGTGGACGGTCTCCGCGCTCGTTTGCTCTGCCGGATCAGGCTGCGACCATCTGACGCAGTGATCACCACATAGACGACGTGGTCGATCGCCATGAGGCTCTCCATGAATTGATCGAGCGTGGTGCGATCCTCGAGCACGAGACCCGCAATCCGAAAATGATCGTTCCGTACGGTATTGGTCAAGAGGATGGTGCCAAGCTCTTCGAGCTGATCGGTCATGGCTCGGCGTCTGGCTTCGAGGAAATACCAGCTCAAGGATGAACAGGTCATAATGAGAATGAGGCTGAACAACATGACGAACTTCAAGCGGAGGCCGAAGAAACGACCTGTGAGTGTGGGTTTGTGACTCCGTTTGTCTTTCGCCATGTCCATGGGCTCGCTCACTCAACAGCGACGTCGATTAGGCTGTCGAACGCCTTGGGAATCGTGATGCCCAGATACTGAGCGGTTTTTTGATTGACCGTGATCCTGATCCGTTGGACTGAGACAGGCCTGAGCGGAAGTGGTTCTCCGTTCAGAATGCGTTTGGCGAGGAGACCGGTTTCCCGGCCGACTTCCTCGTAATCGATCGACAAACTGAGCAGTGCGCCCAGGCGCGCAAACTCCGATGAAAACCCGATGACGGGGACTTGTTTGATCAGTGCTGATTCGAGGATGAAGCGGATCGATTCATTGGTGAGCACGGTCGAGTCCGGAAGGAGCCAGAGCGCCTCCGATTCAGACAAGAGTACCCGCAATTGCTGCGGTACCTCCTTATCGCTTCCGACCGGAAAGCCTTGCAATTGAAACTGATGGACGGCGGCACGCGATTCCGCCTCCTGTAGCTTGGTCGCGGTCTTGTCGGGGTCGTAGAGTGTGCCGATCCGGTGCAGCGTAGGCAGGAACGCGCGCATGACCTTGAACTGTCGGTCAGCCGGAATTTCCAGCAGGACTCCGGTCATGTTGGCAGCGGTCAGCTGATGTTTCAAGGGGTCAAAGATCATCATATACAGCACCGGGATATCCACGATCTCCAGCTTGGCCACCAGTGCCGCTTTAAGTCCGACAGCGACCACGAGGGCAGAGTCCGAAGCACGGATTTTTCTGGCAAGTTGCTTTCCCCGTTCGGGATCGCTCCGCAGGTCGTACTCACTATAAGTCACGCCGCCTGGCGCCGTTGCCTTGAATCCTTCGATGGCATCATTGTAGGCCTTCAAATCGGACGATCTCAGGATGACGATCTCTGCGCCCGCTGCATGTGCCTGGATAGGAACGGAGAAAGACACGGCGATGAGAATGAAAAACACCGGCCAGGCATGCAGCGACCGCACGCTTCTCTTTCTTGGGTTGGTACAGGCGAGGAGAATCATCATCGTCGTTCGAGCAGAGATCACAGGCTCCGCGAGCAATGAATCAGTATCGTATCGTTCACCAACCCATGACACGGTTGCCGATTATATCGCCTAAGGGATGTTCTTTGTGTGTGTCGTTCAATGCATGAAAAGCGGTACCCGCTCCTTGCGTCTCCGCAGGTATCCCGTTGCAGCCTGTTGTTGCCGGAACGATAGGCCGCCGTAGATGCAGCAAGTCATAGTCGAGCACTCGCTCGTCCGGCGGCGGGGACAGGGGTGAGAAGAAGAAGCCTTCGATCGGGTCGGTCGCCGAGCCAACGTGAGCGTAGCTGATCTTGTCGCATAGGCCGTTTCCCCGTACGCCGCGCGTACCGGCGTTCATTTTGAAGCAAGGAACGACGCGATCGAGCGACTCGCCAAATTTGTTCTCAAGACCAGCTGTTTGGGCGGTAATGGGACTGAGCGGTAGCTGGATGATGGCGGCGAACACAAGGCAAGCAGGCGAGAGAAGTTGCCGAGATCGTGCCATGCGGGTCCTAACAGCAGAGCTGCTATCAGCGACGACTCATCCAGTCCATCTGCCCTGTGCAAAAAGCGTGTCTTTCCGTCAAACGGCACGCGAGGTCCTCCGACGCGCCTAGAAGCCGGGATCTCATCATCGTGTGACAAACGTAAGTGGTTTAGGAGGAGGTGAGCGGGAAAGGGACCTTTTCATAGGCACAGTAGGCGGCCTTGGTATGGGAAGGAACTCCGATTTAGTCGGGAAACGGCCGCAGTTGACCTGCTCCATGTCAATCAGACCATTTTCTATGAAGCCGCCGATGAAGTGGGCAAGCATCCGTCTCAAAACGGGAAGCCGTTCATTCTAAGTGAGTCGCGATTCATTCCCTCGCCGATGCGTATACACCGACGTCAGCGATGACGCAATTCACATGCCATTGAGAGGTTTGATGACGAGACGAGGGGGAATTCGAATTATTTCATCTTGTTTTGCGTTGGGAGAGAATACGGGGAAGCCATGTTGGGTGAATCAAAAAAGATTCTATGTGAATGCAATTTGATTACATGGATGCAGGGTTCTACTCATTTCTACAGACGGTTAAGTTAAGAATGGTTATCTCTGTTGCTGCTGATGTTCGAGGCGCAGTCGTGCCCTGTGTCGTGCTAGCGCTCAGTGTAGTCGAAGATATCCACCCGTGCTTCCGCAACGCATCTGGTACTGCTATCGATACGCAAGTTCTTGTTTGGACTGTACGCCCTCTGCATCACATGGTCGTCGCGAACCTGGCCACCCGTCAGTCTTCTAGTGGAGGTCCTATGGCTAGCATTTCAGCATGGCCACACCATCTCCTTCGATGTCTAGGTGACCCCCTAGACCGTCGATCATCGTGAGAGCTTCACGCTTGTAGCCGGCTGAATGTTCCTGCCACAGTATCATGACATTTTCCTGACAAGGATGAGGCTAATGAAGTGTCTATCAAAGATGGGACAGAACCCCCCGTCCTGAATAACGGCATCTCTCCCCAAGTAAACTATCATGGCGAACCTAGCAAAGGATCCGACTCATAACTATAATCGAACGCTAGTCGCAGTGCGTCGCTCACATCGTCGTATTTCCTCGGCTGTCGAAGGATTGCTATAAGGGCACCCGCAAGTGTTTGAGCATCGTCAAAATCATCGCCGACAATCGACTCATCATTCGCTAATCGGATAGCAACCTGTTGTGCTGCGCACTCATCTTTATCGTCCCAGACTTCAATCTCCTCTAGGCTCATATTGTTGAGCGCTTTCAATTGCAACCTTGTGATTAGTAAACCAACCTCTCGTGCAGAGGCTCGCAATTGATCAGCGTTTATTGTCTCGGGAAGATCTGCGTCAAATCCCGGTACTCTTGTGCCGGATTCAACCATGATGGTTGGACGATCTGGCTGGCACCCAACCGCTAGATCTTCAATTTGGGAGATATACCGTGTCTTAGGTTCTTCTGAGAGGGAACGCAACCCTTTGATGGCGCCAATGATAAGATCGGGAATGACTGTCGCAACAGGGTGGGAGTCGGGTTCTTGTGGTCCGCGGTAAGGATTTTTTAATATTTTACACTCCAAGGTAGGTCTGTCCTGCCCCATGTTACGATCTCGGTGTATTCGTATCGAAAGATCGCGAGACCATCTTATCTTTGTACGAGCTCTCAACGGTTCTATGATCGCATGATAAATGACTGATGAAATGCCAAAAGATGGCCCAATATTAAGTACTCCACATACCTCTGCTGCTGCCTCTTCGCACCAGTGACTCCACAGCGCTGAAAAATATTGCGGATATTGTTCTGAGAATAGCTGATGTATTCCTTCCTTAAGCTGATCCACCAAGTTTGCGTCAGCGTGCAAAACATCGTGGCCTCCAATCTCATGAGCAAGGACGCCCCACAAGATCGGGTGGTTCGTGTACCCAGAGGGGAGTCCAACGGCTCCGACGGTGAACCTGTTTCTTGCTTGATCAGTGAATTGGGCGATTTGATCCACCGTCAGCATCCATGGAGCCGGAGGAGCCTCGAACATTGGATGTGGCGCAATAAAAGCTCCGAGTGGAGGAAGAGCCTTTGCTGTAGGAGGTCCAACAAGGTCGTTCCGTCGTGCAGTATAGAGATACGAATCGTAGATATCTGAAATGACGGCTCGAAGTCGGCAAGCATCCCTTGCCGCTGGATTCTCAGGAGCGAGCTGAATGGCAGCATTGGCGAGGATCGTCATAAAGAAATACCTTATGCTGTCATTTATGATGACCAATTCTTCCGAGAGTCTTGGGAGATTGTTGATGAATGCCTCGAAATAAGCTTTTTGGCTATTCCTGGGTACTTGTTTTTTTCCTTGCAAAGCTAAACGTCTTAGCTTTGGTATGTTGGGTTTGCCTAGCGGAGGCCATTCGATATGCTCTTTATCAAAAAAGTCACTCTTTCCCACCAAGATCTTATTCAAGGATAAGAATCTTTCGCGCAGAACGGCGCCGCTTCTTCGCTCCCTACTCCCTAGTGCTGCAGTTACCATGGTATTTCCCTCCTACGGCTATGATGTACAAGGTGGAATGTGTGACACCGTCCACTCCTAAGAATGCGTCGATCTCTCTATCCAAGAAACCGCCAATGTTAAGAGAGGAAAGTCCGAGGGCAGTTGAAGTTAAATTGATGTTTTGCGCAGCATGGCCTGCCTCAAGTAGTACATGACGATATCCACGATCGAAATACTTATATGTTGTCCGTTCGAACATGGCAGTGATGAGGATCAATATAGATGACTTGGAGGGGATATCACTCTGTAGAAAGGAGCGATTGAGGGTGCCGTACTGTATTCTTTTCCGGATGAGGCGTAGATTATCTGCAGACGGATTATAGTGATAAAGTCCAGGATGCAGACCTGTGACTTGCCTGCTCAAGATGAACAATTCGAGTGGATAGAGTGCTCCCGCCGAAGGCACAGCGCGTCGGGAACTGACACTTTTTGAGGATGCTCCGTAGCTGGTGATGCCGTAAGCAAGGCGGAGAATAGATGCCAGATGACCCATTCGAAGGGAAATAGGCTTCATGTCGGACGTGGATCTGCGAAATCCTATGGCAGTCTCCAATGACATATTCGCTGGGCAGTGATGTTTTGGTAAAACAACTACCGGATAACCGGTGAATGTTGTGGACTCACGCATCTTTGCTAACCATGCCTTTAGAGCAGATTTTGATCTAGCGGGGGAAAATCTGGTGAGTTTCGTGTTTTCGTGGAATATCTCCCAAAGTTTGGAGTCTGTATCTGTACGTGCCAATTTATTCGGTTCGCCAGTTTTCACGGTCAGCTCCGGTCAGGGAAAGGGATGCGGAAAAGGGTTGTCGCCTGCCTTAGGGGTTATCCCAGAATGTCCAAGCGTCTGTGGGAGTTTCCAGAGCCTGGCGCCTCCGAGTGCTCGAAATCGGTGCCCCATGTAAAGAGGATGAAACCCCGGGATAATAATTCTGAGGACCCCAAGGCCAAACATCCTGACGTCGTCACTTGTTACATCCGCAACCAATACGTGATAATTTTTTACATGAAGTGTTTGTATGAGCCGTTCCAGATCTTGTAACGGATTGTTTGTTGAAAGGTTCTCAATTTGGTTGAAAGAAATATGCTTGGGGCTGTTCAAAAGGAACTCTGCAAAAGTTACATGCGCATGGTCATAATAAAGCGCTGCGTGTGACTTCGGATCGACAACATTCTTCCACCGATC
>NZ_JBLYIG010000421.1:0-2204 GCF_049222245.1 Nitrospira sp. BLG_2
CGGCAGTCTGCTGAAGATAACTCTTCCGTGGCGGCTCGTCCGGATGCCACATGTTCCAACGCTCGGCTTCAAGCGCCCGCATCCGCAACATCTTATAGCTCGTCACGCTCCACACATCCGCCGCCACGCCGTAGCGCTCCAACAACACCTCTTGTGCCTTGATTGCTTCGTTGACGAGCGGTCCGCTCGCCAACAACTGGACTTTGTGCCTGGCTTCGTTGGGCGCCGGACGGAAACGGTACATCCCTTCGAGTATTCCCTTCTCTGTGCCAGGCGGCATGGCCGGCATGGGGTAAGGCTCGTTGTAGAGCGTGATGTAATACAAGCGCTCTTCCTGATTCTGATACATGCGCCGGAGCCCGTCCTGCAATATCACGGCAAGCTCGAACATGAAGGCCGGATCATAGGCGGCGATCGTCGGATACGCATGAGCCAGCAAATGGCTGTGCCCGTCCTGGTGTTGCAAGCCTTCGCCTTCCAACGTCGTACGTCCCGCCGTGGCGCCCAGTAAAAAACCGCGGGCCCGCATGTCCGTGGCGGCCCAAATCAAGTCCCCGATTCGTTGGAACCCGAACATCGAATAATAGATGAACAAGGGAATCGTGTTGAGTCCATGTGTCGCATACGCTGTGCCGGCGGCGATGAAGGAAGACATCGCGCCGGCTTCGGTAATGCCTTCTTCAAGGATCTGACCGTTCGTGGATTCGAAGTAATAGAGCAAGGAACTTTTGTCCGCCGGTTCATAGAGCTGACCGAGATGCGAATAGATGCCATATTGGCGGAAGAGCGCTTCCAGACCGAATGTGCGCGCTTCATCGGGAATGATGGGGACGAGATGTTTCCCGAACGGCTTGTGGCCCAACAGGCGGCCCAACATGCGGGCAAAGCCCATTGTCGTGGACGCGGCACGGTCTCCCGATCCTTCGAGAAACTCCTTGAACTGGTCGAGGTCCGGCATCTCCAACGGCTCGACCTTCACCTGCCGTTTTGGAAGGGAACCACCCATGGTCTTGATCCGCTCGGCGAGGTAGGTCGCTTCCGGACTGTCGGCGGGCGGGCGGAAAAACGGCGTCGAAGCGAGTTGTTCATCCGAGACGGGCACGCTGAATCGCGTGCGGAATTCGCGCAACTCCCCCTCATTCATCTTTTTCTGCTGATGGGTGATGTTGCGGCCTTCCCCGGCCTCTCCCAAGCCGTACCCTTTGACCGTCTTCGCGAGAATCACGGTCGGTTGGCCTCGGTGCTCCACGGCGGCCTTGTAGGCGGCGTAGACTTTCCGTGGATCGTGACCGCCGCGCAGCAGTTTGTGGATTTGTTCGTCGGAATAGGAGGCCACCATTTGAAGCAAACGGGGATCGGCGCCGAAGAAATGTTTCCGAGCGAAGGCGCCGCCTTCCACCGTATATTTCTGATACCAGCCGTCGACGACCTCGCCCATCCTCTTCACCAGCAGGCCCTCGCCGTCCTGCGCCAACAACGGGTCCCAATCGCTTCCCCACACGACCTTGATGACATTCCAACCGGCGCCTCGAAAGATGGCTTCGAGTTCCTGGATGATCTTGCCGTTGCCGCGGACCGGGCCGTCCAGGCGCTGAAGATTGCAGTTGACGACCCATATCAGATTATCCAGCTGCTCGCGGGCGGCGAGTGTCAGCGCAGCCATGCTCTCCGGCTCATCCATTTCACCGTCGCCGACGAAGGCCCATACGCGCTGAAGACCGGTATCTTTCAGCCCGCGATCCCGCAGGTACCGGTTGAAACGGGCCTGATAGATCGACATGATCGGGCCCAAGCCCATCGAGACGGTCGGAAATTCCCAATAGTCCGGCATCAGCCAAGGATGCGGATAGGACGACAATCCCTTGCCCCCGCTCGTGATCTCGCCCCGGAAGTGATGCAGCATCTCTTCTGAAAGCCGGCCCTCGACATAGCCGCGCGCATAGATCCCGGGACTGGCATGCCCTTGGACATAGAGGAGGTCGCCGCCCTGCGGGGAATCTTTGCCGTGTAGAAAATGGTTGAAGGCCACCTCGTATAAGGTGGCCGCAGAAGCGTACGTCGAAATATGCCCGCCGATGCCCGAATGTTCTTTATTCGCCTTAACGACCATCGCCAGGGCGTTCCACCGAACGAGACTTCGGATGCGACGCTCGAGTTCGAGGTTGCCGGGATAGGGTGGTTCCCGGTCGGCGGGAATCGTATTG
>NZ_JBLYIG010000422.1:0-7771 GCF_049222245.1 Nitrospira sp. BLG_2
TATCTGTCGGCGCTCGAGCGCCGCGCCACGGATCGCCGACCGTTGCAAACAGTCGCGTCGGTGGCGAGCTTTTTCGTGAGCCGCATCGACGTCCTGGTGGATCGTTTACTACAGCGACGTATTCCGTCCGATGATCGGGCGCGACAGTCGCTTGCGGCCCGATTGCCGGGTCGCGCGGCCGTCGCCAATGCCAAGCTGGCTTACCGGACGTTTCGACAAGTGTTCAACAGTGATCGATGGGCTCGACTGGCAGTCAAAGGCGCGCGTGTACAGCGTCCTTTATGGGCCAGCACCGGCACGAAAAATCCGGCCTATCGGGATGTCGTGTATGTCGAATCCTTGGTGGGACCGGACACCGTCAATACAATGCCCGAGGCCACGCTGCGGGCCTTTGCCGATCATGGTCGGGTCGTGCCGGATGCCGTCGAAACCGAACCGGAGCAAGCGGATACCGCCATGCAAGAGTTGGAAAAGGCGGGTATCAACTTCAATTGCGTGACCTGGCAACTGGAGCATGAAGGAGTGCAAAAATTCGTCGATGCCTATGATGCCGCCATAACAGCCCTCGACAAAAAGCGAAGTCAATTTCGTCTCGAACACACGGCATGAGGTTGAGGAGGAGATAGCGATGATGAAAGTGGCCATCAACGGTCTTGGACGAATCGGCCGGGCTACGTTCAAAATTTTGGTGAACCAGCCGGGACTTGAGTTGGTGGCGATCAACGATCCGGCTTCTCCCGACGATTTGGTCTACTTGCTCAATCACGATACGGTGTATGGTCGCTATCATGTTCAGGTTAAAGCCGATCCGGATGCAATTATGATGGCGGACAGAAGGTATCCCGTTTTTGCAGAGCGCGAACCGCACCGTCTCCCGTGGAAGGAGCTGGAGGTCGATGCGGTATTTGAGTGTTCGGGGAAATTCAACACGAGGGCCGCGTTGTCGGGACATCTCGAGGCCGGAGCGAAGCGGGTGATCCTGTCGGCGCCGGCGAAGGACGAGGATATTCCGACCGTCATCTATGGCGTGAACGTGTATGACGAGAAAGCCGGGCCCATCCTGTCCTGTGCCAGTTGCACCACGAATTGTGTGGCGCCCATCGTCGAAATCATCGACCGCCGGCTCGGGTTACAAAAGGCGGTCATGACGACGACACATGCGTACACGGCCAGTCAGGCGTTGGTGGACGGACAACATAAGAGCAAGCGTCGAGGGCGGGCGGCTGCGGTGAATCTTGTGCCGTCTGTAACCGGCGCCGCGGTGGCGACGACACGCGCTTTGCCGAACCTCACCGGACGATTTCAAGGCGCGGCCGTCAGAGTGCCGGTCCCGATTTGTTCCCTTTCCGATATCGTGATGGTGACGGGGCGGGAGACGAGTATCCCTGAAGTGAACGACATCTTCTTGGAAGAGGCGCGCAGTGACCGGTATGCCGAAGTACTGGGAGTGACGGAGGATCCGATCGTATCCTCCGATATTATTCAAGATTCGCGCGCGTCGATCGTCGATGTCGAAATGACGCAGGTCGTCGACGGCAATCTGGTCAAGGTGATGAGTTGGTATGACAATGAATGGGGGTATGCCAGCCAAATGGTCCGTCAAGCGGTCTCGATGGCGCTTATCGTGCCGGTCGAGAGCTGACCAGGATGCTGAGAAGTCTGCCGGCGGCGTTCACAAACGTGCCGCGCCTTATTCGGCGCGGCGTGAACCTCAGAGGCTCAACGTACCACCGGGCAAGGGCTGCTAAGAGCAGCTCAGGGTGGGCCGGGTGAGAAAGAATACGCCTCGTTCTCTAAGACATCGGGCGCTCACCGGTTCGCTTGCCTCGCGGCGAAGCCGAGGGCGCCGTCCGCGAATGTGACGCTCATTATTCTTCGTGTCGCGGACCTCGCTGCGGCCTTGCCTGACAGCCTTTTCGATCATCCTGAAGGGGGCTGGTAGCACCGAATCGAACCTTTCGCTAGTTCCGGCGATGAAATCTTCAGAGAAGTTGCAGCAATACCGGAAGAAGCGGAACTTTTCCAGCACGTCCGAACCGCCCGGCTCGCCGTCACGGACAAAGTCCTCCGATGAGTTGCTGTTCGTCATCCAAAAGCACGCCGCGAGGCGACTCCACTACGACTTTCGGCTGGAACTCGATGGGACCTTGAAAAGTTGGGCGGTTCCCAAGGGTCCGAGCCTGAATCCTTCGGATAAGCGGTTGGCCGTGCATGTTGAGGATCACCCGATGGAATATGCCGATTTTGAAGGCATCATTCCTCCTCGGCAATATGGCGCGGGCACCGTCATGGTGTGGGATCGAGGACAATGGATTCCTGATGGAGACCCTCGGGCGGATTACGAAAAGGGTCGTCTTAAATTTACGCTGGCGGGGCGGAAACTGCAGGGCCGCTGGACGTTGGTGCGGATGGGTGGAGCGCGTAATCGGGGCGAACGCAACTGGCTGCTCATTAAGGAACGCGACGAGGCCGCCCGTACAGGAACGGCTATCGATTCAACGTCAAAATTATCAAACAGCGTGAAAAGTCGAATGAGCATGGATGAAATTGCGCGCGCCAAACCTGATACATGGCACTCACATCGAGAGCCCGCTGCCGGCAAACAGGCAAAGGCCTCACCGTCCAGAAAGGCGAGTACCCGTCGAGGAAGTGCTCCCTGTCCTGAATGGGTCAAACCCCAGCTGGCTACGCTGGTTGACGAAGTTCCCCAAGGAGACGGTTGGATTCACGAATTGAAGTACGACGGATATCGCATGCTGTGTCGAATCGATCCGGGTAGGGCCCGAGTGTTCTCGAGAAACGGCAGGGAATGGACGGCGAAACTATCCAAGCAAACGGAGGCGGCGGCCCGACTGGCAGTGGACAACGCTTGGTTGGATGGTGAACTCGTGGCGTTGAACCGTGATGGAACAATGAGCTTTCAGACGTTGCAGAATGCGTTCGACGGTGGTTCCGGCAGCCGGCTTATCTACTATGTCTTCGATCTTCTCTTCCTCAACGGGATGGACCTTAGATCCCATCCGCTCCATGAACGTAAGCGTCGATTGGCCGCTCTTTTTGACGGGCTTCCGAAAGAAGGTCCGGTGCGATACAGCGATCACGTTCTTGGACAGGGTCACATAGTTTTTGAGACGGCCTGTCGACGCGGATTGGAAGGTTTGATCGCCAAACATCTGGACAGCCGGTATATCGCCGGACGGAATAAGAACTGGGTGAAAGTGAAGTGCCACCGCCGTCAGGAATTCGTGATCGGCGGCTTCTCCGATCCGTCCGGTTCACGGCAGGGGTTCGGCGCGTTACTGCTGGGGGTGTACGAGGGAGCCGGCAATCTGGTCTATGTGGGACGGGTAGGAACCGGATTTTCCGAAGAACGGCTATCAGACTTGCATCGAGTTTTGCGATCGCTTCAACAACCGCGGCCGGCATTTCGCAACCCTCCGACAGGCTGGGATGCCAAAGGCGTACATTGGGTGAAACCGGAGTTGGTGGCCGAGGTGCGGTTCGCAGAATGGACGGAGGAAGGGATCCTTCGCCAAGCGTCATTCGTCGGCATGCGTCACGACAAGCCGGCGAGTGCCATCGTGCGCGAATCGCCCACACATGTGCTGCCGGCGAGTGCCGGCAGGGTCAAAACTCCCGGCCAAACACAGAAGCGCACCGAGGCAACGACGGTGGCAGGTATGAGGATCTCGAATCCTTATCGAGTGTTATTCCCCCACGACGGCATTACCAAACTGGAGCTCGTCCAATTCTATGAGCGTATAGCGGGCTGGATTTTGCCGCACTTGCGGGGGCGTCCATTGACGCTCGTTCGCTGTCCGGAGGGTCATGAAACGGGCTGCTTTTATCAAAAGCACGTCACGGATCAGGTCCATGAAGCCATCGATCGCGTGGAAGTGGAAGAAGCCGAAGGACGGGCCTCGTATATGGTGGCCAATACGACTGCGGCCGTCGTCGCGCTCGCGCAGCTCGGTGCGTTGGAACTCCATACGTGGGGTGCCAAGGAGGATCAGCTGGATCGACCCGACCGAATGATCCTTGATCTCGATCCGGCTCCCGACGTCCCATGGAAGGAAGTCGTGGAAGCAGCCTTCTTGGTGAAAGCGTTGTTGGATGAGCTGAAATTGAAATCCTTCGTGAAGACGACGGGAGGCAAGGGACTGCATGTCGTGGTGCCGTTGCAGCGTCGCCATAGCTGGGAAGAAGTGAAGGGGTTCTCGAAATCGCTCGCCGGACACTTGGTACGAACGATTCCTGCGCGGTTCACCGACAATATGTCGAAACGAGTGCGAAAGGGAAAAATCTATCTCGATTTTCTTCGGAACGGCCAAGGCGCGACTGCGGTGGCCGCCTATTCGACGCGCGCCAAACCGCGAGCTCCCGTTTCGGTTCCGCTGACGTGGGATGAGTGCTCTCCTGAGTTACGTTCAGACCGGTTTACACTGCATAATATCGAAGAGCGGTTGTCACAACTGGTCAAAGATCCCTGGGCCGAATATGCCAAGGTACGCCAGCACTTGACGATGGACATGAAGCGACGTCTCGCAGGCCGTTGAAGAACTATTTCGAGTCCCTGTAGAGTCGCCCGCTGTAGATCAGCCCGCCGGCATAGCCGGCCACCGGGAAATTTCCAGCTGCATTTCAAAAGAATAATGATACCGCGAGAATATCAACGCGCCACTGATGACTTCGTCAAGTTTCTTCAAGACGCTCGCGACGCCGCCGGTTTGGGCAGTACGCATCAGGCCTACACGATGACGCAAGCAGTATTCCAGGCATTTCGGCGGCGCCTTGATATCGCAGAGGCTATACGCTTCTCTCAAGTACTGCCGGTTTGTTTACGCGCTTTGTTCGTCGATGATTGGGACACAGCAGAGCCCCGTCTTCCGTTCGAGGGCCGGGCCGTCATGACGAAAGAGGTCTGGACACTGCGTCCTGACCACAACGTCACTCCTGAAACCGCTATACAGGATGTGGCGCGTGCGTTAAGAAAGAACGTCGATGAGACAGCCTTCAATCTTGTACTGGCAAGGCTGCCGGTGGGCGCCAATGAGTTCTGGAAAGTCTTCCCGTAACCATGAAGGATTCAAAGTGTCCGACAGTCCTGTACCACCCGTCGTCTAAACAGACGAGCAAGCGCAACCGCTGAAATGACGCATTGTGCCACGCTATTGAACAGGCCGTGTGATACACACAGCGCACGGCTGCTCGTCCGGCCTATTAACCCATAGCCGGGGGCGGGTCTTCAGGACGGTTCACCGCTGCTTTCATCCGTAAGATCCAAACATTGATCGGTACGATCGGATGGCCGATTGTCTTGTATCACGCCGCCGCCTCGATTGGCGCATCGTCCTGGGACCTTAAATTCGGGGACTGCCGCATGGCCCGGTTGGAACTTTGATCAACCGACTGGTCCTCCTCCTTATGCATTGATCGCTCATACAACGCCAGATAGTCCTGCGCCATGCGTTCGACGGTGAACCGCTTCTCAAATGCTTCACGGCATCGGCGTCGATCGAGATTGGGCACCCATGCGACTGTATGAGCCATCTCCGCTAGGCTGTCGCACAAGTATCCGGTCATTCCGTGATCCACGATTTCCGGGACGGCTCCACGTCGATAGGCGAGCACGGGCGTGCCGCACGCGAGAGCCTCGATCAAGACCAAGCCGAAGGGGTCCGGCCGATCGACCGAACAGATCAACGCATAGGCCTCACCGAGAAAATCATCTTTCTCGCCGTCGGTGACCTCACCGACATATTCCACTAACGAATGTTCAAATAGCGGGGCGATGTGCTCAAAGTAATTCCGATCCGCCGGATCAATCCTGGCCGCGATCCGAATCGGCATATCGGTACGTATGGCCAGCTCGATAGCCTGCTCCACTCCACTGCCCGGCGAGATCCGACCCAAGAATGCGAGGTATCTGCCCGGGTTTGGATGCATGGAATACAGATGTCGGGGCAGCCCATGATGGATGGCGCCTTGCCAATTGATCCAAGGCACCTCACACCGCTGCGCACTCGATACCGAAACGACGGGTAACTCGGAGAATTGCTGAAAGACCGAGACCAATTCCGGCAAGTCAAGCCGGCCATAGAGTGTCGTCAGCACCGGCGTACGGCATCGACGTGTGAGGGGAAAGCCCAAGGTATCGATGTGTGAATGGATGAGATCAAAATTCCCGGCGCAGGTGCCGAATGCGCGCTCGAGGAGGAGAACCAACGGGGCGTCCGGGGACGATATCTTCGGAGTTGAACGTAAGGACGACGAGCAGGCGGCGGAAAGAGCGGCGGATGTCGAAGAATCACCGGCCGCGAACAGCGTCACATCATGACCGAGACGTACGAGTTCTTCCGTCAAATAAGAAACGATACGTTCCGTGCCTCCGTGGCGTTGAGGAGGAACGCTGTCCCGCAACGGTGCAACTTGAGCGATTTTCATCTGAACCCTTCCTCTTTGAGGGTGATGTGAGTGTGGCGATCGACAGAAATGCGAACGCCGACAAATCAGAGTGAGACTAGGTGGATTGCGCAAACAATGAAACGAGGGGAGTCCCTAGTCCAAGGGGCCGAATGTGGGTGATATCCGTTTCTCTTCGAACCATGGAAAAAGCACGGGAAGAACGAGGAGCGTCAATGCGGTCGATGTCAGGATGCCGCTGATGACGACGACGGCGAGCGGACGCTGCACTTCGGATCCTACCCCTGTGGCCAAGGCGAGGGGCGCCAAAGCAAGCAGCGCCACCGTGGCGGTCATAAGAACAGGACGTAACCTCAACATACAGCCTCGGACAACCGCATCCTTCACCGATGCGGCGTCGTTTCTCAGTTGATCGATATATGACACCAGCACGAGGCCGTTGAGCACGGCCACCCCGAACAAGTTAATGAATCCCACAGAGGCCGGCACGCTGAGGTACTCGCCGGTTACCCAAAGTCCGACGATGCCTCCGATGAGTGCCAATGGAAGGTTGAGTATGATCAGAATTGCGTACCGGAATGAATTGAACGAGACGTAGAGCAATAGAAAGATGATTCCGATTGTGATCGGGACGATGATCTTCAAACGAGCCATGGCGCGCTGCATATTTTCAAACGATCCGCCCCACACGATTTGGTAATTGGGAGGGAGGTGGATCTGTCCGATTGTACCCTGCGCTTCCGCAACGATGCTTTCAATGTCACGGCCATAGGTGTTGAAGCCGATGTAGATTCGCCGCTGCAACTGCTCACGGCTGATCAACGCGGGACCTTCTCGGAGCTCCACCTGCGCGAGCTCTCCCAAAGGAATAAGAGTGCCCGTCGTGGTGCGCAGCAAAATATTGCGGATGGTCTCGACGCTGTTGCGGGCCGACTCCGGATAGCGCAACGTCAAATCGAAACGCTTTTCGCCTTCGTAGACCCGTGTGGCCGCCTCCATGCCGATCGCCGTCGAGACGATTTCTTGGATATGCGCGACGTTGATGCCATATCGAGCGATCTTCTTCCGATCGATATCGATCGCCAGGTAGACCTGTCCGAATAATTGCTCGACGCGGACATCGGCGACTCCTCGAATTTCACTCATGATGGCCCGAATTCGATCGGCGGTTTTGCGGAGCACGTTGAGATCGTCCCCCAGTACCTTCACGGTCGCCTCCGATCGAACGCCGGATAAGAGTTCATCCACGCGTTGCTGAATGGGTTGGCTCAGCAAAAAGCCGGCCCCTGGAACCTTTTCAAGGCGGTTGCGCACGGCTTGATCCAATTCGGCTTTACTTTTGGCCGTG
>NZ_JBLYIG010000423.1:0-2319 GCF_049222245.1 Nitrospira sp. BLG_2
GAGGAGCTTCCATCGAACCAAGGAGGCTCCTCCGAAAAGATCCCCACTCTACACATGCACTTGTTCGACCGGTAGCCCTTACCTGGTTGCTCTATCGCGGAATCTTCCGACAAACTTCACCGCATTCCTTGGTTCTTATACATTGTTTTACTCTTACCTTTCTTCGTGTGTCGAATGTCACGCTCCGGGGAATTCCTGTGAATGCAACACGGGAACTGTTACGCAAGACCACGGTCGGTTTATGAGATAACGGTATTATTTCATCTCGTCTGTGGTATTTTCGTCCCGCGGTCCCATGGCCTTTCCGTCAATCGGCCATAAAGAGATCAACGTGGTAACCGAGATCGTCGAAGAGGTGTTTCGTGCTGCCTAATCCCGCGTTTTTTGTGGACCTTGCCACCGTATTCCTTGCCGCCGTCGCGGGCGGACTCCTTGCCAGGTTTGTGCGGCAGCCATTGATCCTCGGCTACGTACTGGGCGGTATCGCCATCGGCCCGTTTACCCCGGGGCCCACCATCCATGAATCACATATGTTCGAGCTGTTCGCCGAGATCGGCGTCATTCTTCTGATGTTTTCGATCGGACTTGAGTTCTCAGTAAAAGACTTGATGCGGGTGAAATGGGTTGCCCTCGCGGGCGGACCACTGGGCATTCTCATGTCCATCGGATTGGCCGTGATGGTGGGAAGCTTGATTGGATGGTCCACGACCCAAAGCATCGTGATCGGTGCGGTCATTTCCATGGCAAGCACCATGGTGCTCGCGCGCCTGCTCCTCGATCGGGGCGAACTTCAAACAAAGCATGGCCGCGTCATGATCGGTATTACCCTGGTCGAAGACGTAGCGGTCGTGGTGATGACTGTGCTCGTGCCGGCCCTCGGTGAATTCAACTCGGGGCGATTGTTGTTGATCGGGCAAGCCTTGTTGAAGGCTTTCCTGATTCTGGCTCCCTTCGGCTATTTTGCCGCCAAAGTCATTCCCGCCATCATGACGCATATCGCCAGAACCCAAAACCAAGAACTCTTCCTGCTGGTCACGCTGGCCATCAGTCTTGGAACCGCCGCCGTCACGCAGATGATCGGGCTCTCCCTCGCTCTGGGCGCCTTTCTCGCGGGCCTCATTATCAGCGCATCCGAGTATGGGCACGAGACCTTGGCCAGGCTGCTCTCGCTACGTGACGCCTTCGTCGCGCTCTTCTTCGTGACCATCGGCATTCTGATCGACCCGCGCGTGATCATCGATAACCTTTCTCTCCTCGCCACAATGATCGGCTTGATCATGGGCGGGATGTTCATGATTTGGACAACTGTCGTGCGACTGTTCGGCTATTCTTGGACAACGGCATTCCTCGTAGGGATTGGCCTCACTCAAATCGGCGAATTCTCGTTTGTCCTTGTGCAGGTCGCAAAAGCGGCAGGCCATGTCGGCATCGAAGTCTACAATGCAACACTTGCTGCCTCCCTCTTCACCATTCTGGCGAACGCCGCCCTCGTCCGGTATGTGCCCAGTTGGCTCGGCGGGAGGAGTCTTGCCCGGCTTCCACACGAGGCTGAACCCTGGCCACCCGAAAACGAACCACCCCGGCAGCACGTGGTGCTATGCGGTTTCGGCCGAGTCGGCAGTGCGCTCGGCAAAGCGTTGGAGGCGTTCAATTTTCCGTATGTGGTGATCGATCGCGATCCGGACATCATTCGTCGGCTACAAATCCGAGGCACGGCCTGTCTCTATGGCGACGCCTCACACCGCGAATTGCTCACGAAGGCTCGCGTGGAGGATGCGTCTCTGATCATCGTGGCGCTGCCTGAAATAGATCCCGCCGCACTCGTGGTCACTCGCATTCGCGCCATCAATCCGAAAGCTCCGATCTTGTCCCGCGCGCATGGACAAGCTGAAGCCGGAAGACTAGCCGAAGTCGGATCAACCGAGGTCATCCAGCCTGAAGTCGAAGCGGCGGCGACGTTGATTCGGCATGCTTTAAATTGGTTTGCGGTACCGAAAGACCACATTCTGAACTATGTGGAGCGTTACCGGCAGTCCATGGAAGCGAAGCGAAAATCGAGTTAATCCGCGTCCTGCCCTCGGCCGGTATCCGCGTAAGCTCGGCAGTTTATGCATGAGGAAGAAACAGAGAAAAGGCCCTTGCGGAATCTAGATTTAGAATATTGGAATTAATCCAGCTCGTGCAAGACCAGCCAGCACAGCATTTTCTCGGAACGAACAATGCCGATCAAGCGCGGATCTTCCTTGCTCTCGACCACTGGAAGCCAGTCGATATCGTGCTTATTCATCAACTCGCCGGCCATCAAGCTTGTATCATCCG